>JAIBAJ010000013.1 GCA_019695265.1 Bacteroidia bacterium
TCCCAGACCAGGTTCCAGTACTACGGTAAATACCTGTTGCGAGGGCCCCGTTTAGTGTATTAAGGTAAGTAGGGTTACCTGTATAATGAGTTCCATTTACGCAAAATCCATTTGATTGGGCATTGTTTGTGAATGAAAATTGATAAAAAACACCACTGGTGTAAGCAACGTTATAGGATTGTCCGGCTGCAAGACTCAATGATTGTGAACTACAGGTGGGGGCCGCAGCAGTTCCGGAGTTTACCACATTACACTGAGCCCAAGTTAATTTCGGAAATAGGGAAGCCAAAATCAGCGTAAACACAAGGAATGCCTTTGCCGGAAGTAAATTTGTAGAACTTTTTCTCATATACATAAAGATAAGTTTGTTAATTAATACATCGTTAAATAGTGCAACAATGATTTGTTAGGGTAAACGCTAATTTTAAAGAACCATTAAACCAAATAAACAAATCCAAAAAGCATTAAGTAAAGCTGACCAAAATCATACCAATACAAAAAATAATTTAAGAAATTGCCTTTGGATTTATGCTAGCCAATGTTATGAAAGTAATCTGACAATTCCAAAAAAAAATTGAATTGCGTTAGAAACATTCAACTTTTCAACTTGTAAGACAAATTCTTAAAGAAATACTTCGTTATGAAAATTTCATTTTAAATATTTTTATATCAACTACTTACTAATCCATAGCCAGAAACTTACTTTAAAAAATTTTCACAAAAAAGTCTTATCTATAATCCTAAAAGAAGAAATTAATAAAAAATTACCACACTCGGGCTGCATTCAAAGTAAAACATTAATTATCAATGAATTAAATCAAAAAATTAGAATTAATTCAAAAAATACAGAAAGTGACAACCAAGTCAAAAAATGCAGTTCAGTCCGACTGAATATGTCTTTAAATGGATAAAATCAAAAAGGACTCGCAAAAATTTACCTTTTTATGACAATAACTGAAATCCCCGGTTTTTGGTATTTAACTAGTAGCAAAGATTTAATATTTCAATCAATTAGTTATGAATTTTAGATACTTTAAAACAAATACAATCAAATTAGATTTTGATTATAATTTCATTTAAGTACCTTTTTTATCAAAATAATCATATCTTCCAATTCCGGCTCACTTAATCCAACAAAAAGTGGCAAACGGATTAGATTCTCCGAAAAATGTTGGGCATTGGGATATTTGAAATCCTGCTTTTTAGATTTAATGTAAGGACTATCTCCGAGGTTTTGGTAATGTCGGGCTAACTGAATTCCGTTGCGTTTCATTTCTTGAATCAAATAATCTGAAATCGCTTTATCCGCGCCAATTAAATAAAAAGAATGCCAATTAATGGAGGCAAAAGATGGAATACAAGGCAAAATAAAATCGCGAAGATTTGCCAAATTGTTAAATGCATTCCAATAGTATTCCCAGATCAATTTTCTTTTGGTTTGAATAAAATCTAATTCAAGACATTGAGCCCATAAAAAGGCTGAAATTAATTCGGAAGGAGCAAAAGAACCTCCAGATCCAATCCAATTATAAGAAGATACATCACCTTTCAAAAAGGCATTCCTATTGGTACCTCTGTCCCAAATCAAATCAGCACTGGATATTAAGTCAGGGTCATTTACAACCAGCATTCCACCTTCACCTGAAGTAATATTCTTTGTGTGATGAAATGAAAACGTTGAAACATGTCCGAAGGAACCAAGAGCCCTTTTTAAATTATTCACTCCAATGTAAAATGCATCCACACAAGTTGCAGCATCTTCAATCAACCAAAGCTTTCTGCTTTGACATAATTCAAGCAAATTAAACATGTCACATGCAATACCAGAATAATGCATTACTACAATAGCCTTTGTTCGAGGGGTAATTGCGGCTTCCAAAAGGGACAAATCCATGTTAGGGGAAGAACCTGAATCTATTAAAACCACTTTTAATCCTTTGCTTTCAAATACATTAGCCGTTGAAACATAGGTAAAAGCAGGAACTAAAATTTCATCTCCAGGTTCTAATTCCAATACCATGGCAGCCATTTCCAAGGCATTGGTACAAGAATTAGTTAAATAACATTTCCTGAAACCATACCTTTCTTCAAAGAAGCTTTGACAACGGTCGGTAAATTTGCCTTTTGAGCCTATTTGTCCCGAAGCCAGAACCTCAGAAATAAAGCCATGCTCCTTACCTGTAAAATATGGTTTATTGAATGGTATGGATTTAGTTAACATTGGATGCTAAAATAATCATAAATCAAGCCCAGACTAGAATAATCCCAGATTGCGCATTAACAAGGCACAAACGAATTAAGAATTTGTATTTCAATTTCTTATGAAAACTGAAAACAACCTCTTCCCGAAATGCTTCTGGAGGGGTAACCCCAACTAAATCAAGTAGTTCGGATTGGGAATCCTCCTATTGCTTAATTTCGGGTATAAAAATAACATTAGCCGTTATAAAAAAACTAAAACAAAGCCTGAAAGGGCACTTGTATCTGTTTTGTTAGTTAATTTTAGAAAAAAGAAATTGGTTCTTAGTCACCCATTATCTTCCTACCCTATCAAAAACCAACTTAGAAATTTGGGCGATTACTTTAGCCAATTGGTCAAAATCTTTTCCCTTGGTCATTACGGAAAGCAAATAGGTATGTCCGTTGCAATAAACAATACCACAATCATGAAGTTGCATTTGGTTTATTTCGGGCAAGCCGCGTTCGCCAAATTTATGAGCAACCAAAGCCAATGGATCGTCAATTCCGGCTTTAATCCCTTTATTGAAGGTAGTCTTAGACAATATTTCGAGAGCCAGTTCAGAATGCTCATGGGTGAGGTAGGTACCATTGTATAAAATCCGGAAAAAGGTGGAATAATCCCGAACTGTCATAAAATCAGAAACTCCCCGGACACCCGGTACAACGATACCTAACTCTTTATGAACCTGAACCAAATTGGCTTCCGGGATATTTTCAACAATAAGTCCTTTTGCCTCGTTGTCGGAATGAATAATCATTCTTTCAACCAAATCCAACATGGAATAACTATTTCCCAACTTCATTGAAACCGAATCTACGATATTCGCTTGCATGGTGGGATCGGTAACATGATCGTACTTGAATTTCTTTTGCAGAAACCCCGGGTTAGTTTCATCCTCCTTAAAAACAGCAATCAAAATTGGCACTTTCAACAGACTTGCCGGAGCATATGCTGCCTCTTGATCAATTCCGATAATTGGTCCGTTGTTTAGATCGCGGAAATAAACCGAGATTTGAGTTGCTTTTCCATCTTTCTTCACTTGATCAACAAGGGCATTTAAATCGGCTTTTAATTTAATAATGGTAGGAGGCTCCACATTTTGAAGAGACTGACATTCCAAAATAGGATTAATAAACTTAAAACCCGATTGACGTTTTTCAACTTTAACGGGGCCAACTGCATTATGATTAGACCTTTTAGTTCTAACTAATTCATTTAACCCAAACCCCAAACCAAAGGAAACCAGAGCAACCAAGGCTAATACCAGATAACGCTTCGACATTCTTTACCTTATTACCAAATTTAATACAATTCATTTTGTTTGGGGAAACGATTGCAAAAGTATACTTATCACTTAACAATCAGCACAATAGACATTAATTTACTGTCAATAGTTTAAACAGAGGCATGAACTAAAATAATTAGGCGATAATTTCCGGATTAAACAAGAATAATGAGGTTTGTTGGCAGTGAAAATCACCCCTTTAATTCATCCCAAACTAAAGAACAATACCGATAGCTAAAGCTGTTTATTTTAATTAAACTTGGCCTTATTTTGACAAATCAGCTTTTGCATTCTTACAGGCCTATGTAATTCTCAGGATCAAGGAGAGGCCAATTGGACTTGCACCCCGGGCAACGATTGAGGCAAGTAGCCCACAGGACCACTATGGCGTTAGCCTAGGGGGACGAGGACTACAGCCGAAAGCGTGACCCGAACGCCCAAGAGTTTTAATATAAAAATTTGCACTTCCTGTATTGGGCGGAAGGGGGCCCGCATAAAAAAAACGCCCTACCAACCTAAGTCGATAAGGCGTTTGAAAATTTAGTTAAAGAATTAGTGGAATTGTTCCTCTTCGGTACTTCCTTTAAGAGCACCTGTAGAAGCGAGACCGCGGCTAACCACGTTTTGAACGGCATCGAAATAACCTGTTCCAACGAATGATTGGTGTTTAACTGCTTTAAAACCTTCGGCCTGAAGTGCGAATTCTTTTTGTTGAAGCTCGCTATATCCGGCCATACCACGCTTACGGTAAGCGCTCGCCAATTCGAACATACTGGTATTTAGCGCATGGAAACCGGCCAAGGTAATAAACTGGAATTTGAAACCAAGTTCGGCCAAACGCTCGCGGAAAGTTTCCATTTCAGCCACGCTTAATTTAGAAGCCCAGTTAAATGAAGGCGAGCAGTTGTAGGCCAACATTTTGCCAGGGTAACGAGCATGGATACCTTGTGCAAATGCTTTTGCCTCTTCGATATCAGGTTTACCGGTTTCCATCCAGATAAGGTCTGCATAAGGTGCATAACTTAAACCACGATCGATGGATTGCTCCAAACCGCAATTTACATAGAAGAAACCTTCGGAGCTACGTTCGCCGGTGATGAAGCGTTTATCGCGGTCATCGATATCGGAAGTAATTAAATTAGCGGCATCGGCATCGGTACGGGCAACCAACAAGGTAGGAACACCCATTACATCGGCAGCCAAACGAGCAGCGATTAATTTGTTGATGGCTTCTTGAGTAGGAACCAACACTTTTCCACCCAAGTGTCCACATTTTTTAGCGGATGACAATTGGTCTTCGAAATGAACACCTGCGGCACCTGCTTCGATCATTTGTTTCATCAATTCGAAAGCGTTCAGATTTCCACCAAAACCGGCTTCCGCATCGGCAACGATAGGCACTAACCAATGTTTATCGCCATCGCCGGAAACGGATTGAATTTGATCGGCTCTTAACAAGGATTTATTAATTCGACGAACCACGGCAGGAACGCTGTCGGCAGGATACAAACTTTGGTCGGGATACATTTCACCGGCAAGGTTGGCATCGGCAGCTACTTGCCATCCGCTCAAGTAAATTGCTTCCAGTCCGGCAGCAACTTCTTGCACGGCTTGGTTACCTGTAAGAGCACCTAACCCGGCTACGAAGGGTTGAGAATTTAGTTTATTCCACAAACGATCTGCACCTTGACGCGCGATGGTATACTCGATATCGTAGCTTCCGCGAAGGGTAATTACCTCTTCGGCAGTGTAAGGGCGTTCGATACCTTTCCAGCGAGGGTTGGTTGCCCAATCTTTAATAAGGGCTTCGATTTTTTCTTGTTTAGTCATTTGAATTGTTGTTAAGGAATTAATGGATGATTTGGAGTTGATTATTGTTGAGGATTGGTTTAAATGATACGGTTTGAGTGGGGTTACTGATGCTGCATGCCAAGGAGGCTTAAGCCGGATTAAAGAAAAGTAAAGGAGAACACGGGCATTTCATCAGTGTAAAAACTTAATCTATTAAATCGTAAGCGCCCAGGGTTAGGAATTCGGAAAAATCATCGGAAACCACCAGTTGATCGAACAGTTGAATGGCTTGTTTGAATTTTCCCTGGTTGAATTTTTCTTCACCGACAAGGGCTTTGATTTTCTCTATTTGATTAGGAAGAATAGCTTGGTAAAGCTCTTTGGTTATGGTTCTGCCATCGGCTAGTTTAGCTTGGTGGCGAACCCATTGCCACACTTGGGCACGACTAATTTCGGCGGTTGCGGCATCTTCCATGAGGTTATACAATGGCACGCAGCCACTGCCACGCAGCCAAGCTTCGAGGTATTGAATAGCCACATCGATATTAGCGCGGAAACCTTCTTCGGTGATGGTTCCATCGGGAATTTGAAGCAAATCGGCTTGAGTAATGGAAATGTTTTCGAGTTTTTTATCCTTTTGATTGGCCTGAGGCATTATACGGTTAAAGATTTCCATGGCTACAGGCACCAATCCGGGGTGAGCTACCCAGGTTCCATCATGTCCATTGTTGGCTTCTCTTTCTTTATCCTGGCGAACCTTGGCAAAAGCATTGGCATTGGCAACTTCATCATTTTTTACCGGAATAAAGGCCGACATACCACCAATGGCATGCGCATTTCGTTTATGACAGGTTTTAATGGCCAACAGGGAATAACTATTCATAAAGTGGGTAGCCATGGTAACTTGAATTCGATCGGGCAGGATAAAATCGGGGCGACGGCTAAACTTTTTAATGAAGGAAAAGATGTAATCCCAGCGACCGCAGTTTAGTCCGGCCATGTGGTTGCGCAATTCATAGAGAATTTCATCCATTTCGAAGGCTGCCAGGATGGTTTCGATAAGCACGGTAGCACGGATGGAACCTTGCGGAACCTGGCAATAATCCTGGGAGAAAACAAACACATCGTTCCACAGGCGAGCCTCGAGATGACTTTCCATTTTAGGCAAGTAGAAATAAGGTCCGCTGCCTCTTGAAAGTAACTCTTTAGCATTGTGGAAGAAGTACAAACCGAAGTCGAAAAGCGAACCTGAACAAACTTCGCCATCAATTAGCACATGTTTTTCAACCAAGTGCCATCCCCGTGGACGAACCACGAGGGTGGCAATGGAATCCTGGAGTTGGTATTTCTTTCCATCAGGGTTTGAGAAGGAAATGGTTTTACGAACGGCATCGCGGAGGTTGATTTGTCCGTCGATGTTATTTGAAAATGTTGGAGAATTGCTATCTTCAAAATCGGCCATAAACACTTTAGCACCGCTGTTTAAGGCATTGATAATCATTTTACGATCCACCGGTCCGGTAATTTCCACTCTGCGGTCGAGGAGATCGGCCGGTGTTGGAGCCACTGTCCATTCTGAATTTCGAATTGCTGCGGTTTCTTCGAGGAAATTAGGCAATTCACCGGCATTTAATTTGGCTTGTCTGAGTTCTCTGGAATGGAGTAACTCTTTTCTACGGCCATTAAACTTACGGTGAAGTTCGGCCACAAATTGAAGGGCTTCCGGAGTTAAAATTTCAAGGTAATCAGGGGAAAGAGCCGCTTTGATGTCGACTCCTTGAACGGTGGTAGATGTGGACATGGTTAAATTTGGGTGTACAAATATATAGAGAATTTTATTTGTTCAGCGAATTTTCGCTAGATTTGTAATTTTCTTTTGCATCAATTTTCTATCTTAACCACAAGTTGAAAAGAAAAGTTTCAAATTGAATTGGAAAACCAACCCGGGCAGAGTATAAGTAGCGGATTGAGATTCAAATTATTCCAAGCAAAACCAGCACCGGAAGCCGGAGGAGAAAGAGCAAAATTGGAAGCAGTTCGAGTGAATTTCAAAAACCATGTTTTGCTGCTTGGAATTACTTGGCAGATAAATAAGGAGAAATCAATCATTCGATTCGCCCGTCCAGTGTGTTAGAAAAAGTCAAATTAGATGACTGGAATTTATGTTTTTATTTCTAGTATGCGGGCCCCCTCCGCCAAACTAAAATCCTGCAAATCCAAAAACCTTGCAGGGGCGTTCGGGTCACGCTTTCGGCTGTAGTCCAAGCCCACTCCGCTAAACGCTGCGTTGGCTTGGAGCTACTTGCCTCTATCGTTGCCCGAGACGCAACCTCAACCAACGGTTATCACCCCACCTGTAGCTGTATTTATTCCTTAAGCCGATTTCAAATCTGTTATAGTCCAAATTTGCATCATACTAATTTGCCTAAACAGCTTTTGCATCGGCAATTACTAATGTAATTTAAGAAACAGAAAATAGGTGAAAACCGGAGATTACCCGGAATTATTCCTTTTCAAATTCACCTTCCAAACGAGCTACAACAGCCGAAGCAAGACAATTACCCAAAACATTTACCGCAGTTCGGGCCATATCCATAAAGGTATCGATACCTAAAATGATAAGAATGGGTTCAGGTGGAAGGTTAAAGGAAGCAACAGTACCGGATAAGATTACCAGGGAAGCCCGGGGTACTCCGGCTACTCCTTTACTAGTTAGCATTAAGGTAAAAACCATTACCATTTGCTGGCTAAAACTTAGCTCAACGCCGGCGGCTTGTGCCACAAAAACCGATGCCAGAGAAAGGTACAAGGTAGTACCATCTAAATTAAAGCTATAACCGGTAGGCAGCACAAAGGCAACTACTTTTCGAGGAACACCGATTTTTTCCATAGCGTGCATAGCCTTAGGCAAAGCACTTTCGCTGCTGGCGGTGGCAAAAGCCAATGAAACCGGTTCGGCAACTGCTTTTGCAAACTTTTTAATTGGAATTTTAAAATACAAAGCAATTGGCAATAAAACCAATATTACAAAGGCTACCAAGGCCCCATACAAGGTTAGCAACAACTTAATCAGGTTACCAAAAATATCAAAACCAAACTTAGAAACCGTATACGAAATGGCGCCCATTACGGCTAGAGGAGCCAAATACATGACCAGCTCAGTAAACCGAAACATTACTTCGGTGAGGCTTTCGGCAAAATGCAACATGGGTGCCGCCAATTCCTTCTTCACCATGGCTAATGCTATTCCAAATAAAATGGAAAAAACCACCACCTGCAATACTTGTCCTTCGGCAATGGCTTTAGCAATATTATCAGGGAAGGTATGGAGTAGGATTTCTTGCCAGGTTTGACTTTTCACTTCGGGCAGTGCTTCAGCACCTTGGGGCACTATGGCACCATCACCGGCGCGAGTAATATTGATAGCGGCCAAACCGATAAATAAGGCCAGGGTAGTAACTACTTCAAAATACACCAATGCTTTCAGCCCCATCCTTCCTACTTGTTTAATGTCGGAATGTCCGGCTATGCCCACCACCAAGGTGCCAAATAGCAATGGGGAAATAATGGTTTTTATCAGTTTCAGAAAAATGTCTGACAAAATCTTCAATTCCAATCCAACGCTAGGCGACATCCAACCAATACCAATTCCCAAAGCCAGTCCAATGAGAATGTAGGTGGTAAAGGATAAACGTTTCAAGAGACTGAAATCTTAATTTTAAATTAGTCTACATGAATTATTGCATACCGTTTCCAAATTTAGAACGATACAATCCTTCAACTGCGTTAAAACTTTGGTTCAACTCTTTAGCCAGTTTTTCCTGATTATTTTCTTGGGCAAGAGAAACGGTACGAGCCAAGATAGACATACTTTGTTGGGCATCTGTTTCCAGGTTTACAAAGTATTTGTTACTTAGGCTGAGGTAGTACTTCAAATCCTGTTCATTGATAGTGGCTAAGCGTTTCAAAATGGCATTTGCTTTTTCCGGCTGACCCAATTTATAGTAATTTTCAGCTACCCCAATGGAAATAAAATTGTAAGGAATGGTTTCATCGGGCATTTCCTCCATAGATTTATCCAACACTTTCAAGGCTTTATCCTTTTCACCAATTGCCATTAATTGTTCGGCCAATCTGTTTAAATTGAGGCGCAAGCCGGTAGTCATACGCATGGTTTCCGGGTCGATGTTCAAATTAGGATTTTTCATATCTCCCCATTTGAATTTATTCATCACGTTTTCGTACATAATGGAAGCAGCTACTCTGCCCGGCATACCATCTTTGCGTTTTGCGACTGCAGGAACCAAGCGATAAGCCAAACCTTCCAATTGAAAATAATCCTCCAGGTTCATAAAGCCGTCGCCTCCAACTGTGATAGCAAAGTAGATTGGTCTTTTCCAATTATTATGGGCAATGATATCCATAACTGCCAGATCATTCTTGAGCAGGTAATTTCCTTTTAAAACCCACTTCAATTCAGTAACCAGGCTATCTCCATTGAGTTCAGTAATAGTTCCATTTTTTCTAACCAACGCTGTATCAACCGGAACAGAAATGTAGCGGGTTGGACAATATGGCAATTGCTTTTTACCCATGGTCACTTTGGATTCGGGGGCATTGCTAAGTATAAATTCCATTACATCGGTAATTTTATACCAACTTGAATCCTGTGGGTTTATTTGTACAAAATCCCTGTTACCGTTGTGGTAATCTTCCTCCTTCATAGTTAAGGGTAAAGGCTCTGACTCATAAACCTTACGCTTCATTTGGTCAATATACCATTCGGTACCCAGGAGGCTCAAGTTAACCACCCGGATATCGGTGCGGACTCCTTCCACTTCCTGTGCATACCAGAGTGGGAAGGTATCATTGTCTCCGTTGGTAAACAAAATGGAATTAGGAGCACAACTATTGAGGTAATTGGCAGCAAAATCTCTGGCCGTATATTTTCCGGAACGATCGTGATCATTCCATTCTTCTTTTGCCATCAACACGGGTCCACCCAGGAAGGTAATAGCGAATGCCGCCAAAGCAGCCGTATTTTTAGAAATTGTTGAACCCAACATTTCGTATAGTGCATACATACCCAAACCTACCCAAATGCAAAAGGCATAAAACGAAGCGGCATAGGCATAATCCCTTTCACGTGGTTGATACGGATATTGGTTCAAATAAACAACAATAGCCAAACCGGTAAATAAGAAAAGAAGCAAAACCACCCAACCATCACGGGCATCTTTAGTAAATTGGAAATACAAACCCAATAAACCAATAATCAGCGGAAGCATAAACAAGGTATTACGGGCTCTGGAATTTTTCAAATTGGGAGATAAATTATTCTGAGGTCCTGCGCTGATATTATCAATAAAATCAATACCTGAAATCCATCCACCTTCCAAAATAGATCCATTTCCTTGAATATCATTTTGGCGTCCGGCAAAATTCCACATAAAATATCGCAAATACATATGAGTTATTTGGTAGGAAAAAAAGAAAGTCAGATTTTCACCAAAGGTTGGCAAAACCAGAGGGTCTTCCACATCGGGGCGATTGGTAAATACTTTACGTCCTTTAATATGACCATAACTTTTATAGGCGGAAATATGGCTTTTCTGGTTAGAGTACATCCTGGGAAAGAAGGTACAATATTTAGGGTCATAAACCGGAATAGTTCCTTTTCTATCATCACCAATTACATACTTTTCCTTTCCATTTTCTACCACTTGAACATAGGTTGGAGTACCGTCTTCATAGCGGTATTCTTGGGCTTCATAATCGATATCCAACGGAGTATTGTAATACTGTCCGTAAAGCAAAGGGCGGTCGCCATATTGTTCCCGATTGAGGTAACTTAACAAAGCAAAGGCATTGTTCGGTGCATTCTCATTCATTGGAGGATTGGCATTGGAACGAACCACAATCAAGGCATAACTTGAATAACCAATTAAAATAACAGTTAAGCAAAGAATAGCGGTATTAGCCAATTGCAGTTCTTTCGTTTGGGTATAATATAAGCCATAGGACAAAGAAGCAATAACTACCAAAATAAAGGCCCATAAACCACTATTAAAGCCCATACCCAAGGTATTAGCAAAAAACAACTCAAACTTCGATGCCAGCACTACAGTACCCGGAATAACCCCATATTGTATAAACACCAACAATCCGAGGGCTGCCAGGGTAGCGTAAATAAATCCGGTGCGGGTAGGTTGGAATTTTTTGTAGTAAAAAACAAAGGTAATAGCCGGAATACAAAGCAAATTTAAAAGGTGAACACCAACAGATAATCCCATTAAATAGGCTATCAGAATTAACCAACGGTTGGAGTGAGGCTCATCGGCCACACTTTCCCATTTCATAATAGCCCAAAATACTACTGCGGTAAAGAAAGAAGACATGGCATAAACTTCCCCTTCCACTGCTGAAAACCAAAAACTATCCGAAAAAGTATAGGCGAGGGAGCCTACTAAGCCGCTACCGAAAATGGCAACTTTTTGAGCCAAGGAAAATTCCTGACCATCTTCCATTTCGCGTTGGGCAATTTTTTTTGCAAAAGCTGTGATAGTCCAAAAAAGGAATAGTATGGTGAAAGAACTACACAAAGCTGAGCAAAAGTTAATCCACAATGCCACCTTATCCGGGCCTGATGCAAAGAGAGAAAACACCCTTCCTATCATCATAAATAAGGGGGCTCCGGGAGGGTGACCCACCTGAAGTTTATAGGAAGAGGCGATAAACTCTCCACAATCCCAAAAGCTAACGGAAGGTTCAACAGTGAGGCCATAAACAGCAGTTGCAATGGCAAAAACAATCCAACCCAAGAGGGTGTTAATACGAGAATAGGACATGTATTGGTCTACAAATTAAGCCTGCGAAGATAAGCCAGAATGGACTTCGTGCTGCTTTCTTCTGTTTTCGTCTTAATTTTTATAAATAATAAAGATATTTTTTGAACTTTGAGGCCGGAATAATTCCCTTTATCCCACCACTATAACCATGTATACCAAAGTCTTGTTTTATACCGGAATGGCAACGGTAATAGCAAGCCTGCTAGTATTAGCCGGTTGGGTTTGGGATATTAATTTACTTAAATGCGGAATACTTGGAATAAGCACCATGAAAGTCAATTCCGCCTTTGGCTTTCTGTTTTGTGGAATAGGCTTGATGCTATACCTGGCCCGATTCCCTTACAAAAACCATTGGGTAGTAGCTTGTTCAATCGTTCCAATAGCCATTGGAATTTTATCGTTGATTGAGGATTATTATGGTTTCAATTTTGGGATTGATGAATTTCTGATTCCAGACAACAATTCCAGACTGCTAGGCAGTAATACTCCAGGCCGTATGGCCACTACAACTTCTTTTTGCATGCTATTGATGGGCGCTTTCATTTATGGCCTGCCATGTCAGAATAAATTTATTCGAATAGGATTGCAATGGGGTTTGCATTTGGCAACCCTAATTTCACTAGTTGCCTTGTTGGGGCATTTTTTTAAAGTTCCTTGGCTTTATGGCATTTCGGCCTATAATTCCATGGCCTTTCATACGGCTGCTGTGGTTTTCCTATTCTCCGGGGCCGGCTCTTTGGCTTTTCCAAACTTGGGTATCAATTCCATTTTTGAAGGAGAAGGGCTTGGAAACCAGATGGCTATCCGCCTATTTGTTTTAAGTTTTATCTGCTCACTGGTATTAGGTTTCATTTGGTTAGGCTTTTTCAGATTAAACATCATTTCGGCAAGCTTTGCTATTGAACTCTTTACTATTTCCATCATCCTAACAAATTTCCTTTTCATTGCTTATGTCACCTACCAAACCAATCGAATAGACTCGCAGCGAATTGTGGCCGAAAGTTCCCTTGAAAAAATTAATCAGAACCTAGAAAAACTAGTTAAAGAACGAACTGCTGAATTACAGGAATTAAGCGAAACCCTCGAAATTGCCACCAATGGTGCCAACGTTGGGGTGTGGACCATAGATTTAGAAAAAAGAGAAGTGAAAGGCAATCGGGTTTTTGCTGAAATTCTAGGTTTAAAACCAAGCGATTTACCCATTTCTTCCGAACGATTAAAATCCTTTATTCATCCCGAAGACTTAGAAACTGTTCTTAGCAAACTGAGTAATTACGAGCAATTGATTCAAGGGGTAGATTTAGACCACCGCATTGTGACTGTTCAAGGTGAAACCAAATTCTTAAAAATAAAAGGAACCAGCGCACTAAACGAAAACGGAAAACCCATCCGAATTTTTGGCGTTTATTTAGACATAACCGATGCAAAACATAAAGAAGAAATTATTTCTACAGGGAAAGACAACCTGAGAGCCATTGTTGATTCTACATCCGATATTATTTGGTCATTGGATTTAAACTTCTGTTATATCACCGCTAATAAAGCATTTTCCGAAACCATTGAACGTATAACAGGAAAAGCACCCGAACGTGGCGATATGATTTTCAATTTGTATTATACCAATGAGGAAAATCAAAAATGGAGAAAGCTATACGAAAGAGCCCTGAGAGGAGAAACCTTTCAAGAAACCTTTTATAACTCCTACACAAATTCCCATATTCAATACACCTTTAACCCGATTATAAATGCCAAATCAGAAATAACAGGGGTTACCATTCGAGGACAAGACATCACCTTGCAACTCAATTATGAAAAGGAATTGCAAGAATCAGCGAATTTTATCGAAACCTTAAAAGAGGCTATTCCATGTCTTATTTACCAATTCAACCGGAATACAGGTAAACTAACCTATATGAATTCCTTCTTCGAGGAGTTAATCGGTTACAAAAAGGAAGAAATCAATCAATTTCCTAAGCAAATATTCACCCTCATTCACCCCGAAGATCTCCATTTAATTGATTACCTGGATGTTCAACGTACCATAGGAAATGCATCTAAAATAGTAACCGAAATGCGCTTGAAGGGCCGAAGCGGCTCTTATCATTGGATTAATCTGCATGAGGTGGGATTAGAAAAACCCGGTGAAAAAATTAGCGAAACCATAGGTATCGGACTAGATATTACCGGTAGAATTCAAGCCGAAATCAAACTGAAACAGGAAAAGGAAAGTGCTGAAAAACTTGCCAGGGCAAAATCAGAATTCCTATCGGTGATGAGCCATGAAATCAGAACCCCTATGAACGCCGTTATTGGCTTCACTGATTTATTGGCCAAAGAACATCCAAGGCCCGACCAAAAAGAATACCTCGATATTATCCAATTTTCAACCCGACACCTACTTGGTTTGATAAACGATGTTTTGGACTACTCCAAAATCGAATCCGGAAAAATCACCTTCGAACTTAGACCATTTAACCTTCAAAAACAGGTTTCCAATATGGTTAACCTATTTTCATCCAAAGCATCTGAAAAAGGAATAGTTACTCGCTTACATGAACCTGAAACTCCTATTCGCTTTATATCAGGTGATGAAATACGATTCAACCAAATTATCAGCAACCTGTTAGGCAATGCCGTTAAATTTACTCACAAAGGTCAAATAGATATTGGCTACAAGCAAATTCGTGAGGATGCTAAAGAATTGGAAGTAGAGTTTTATGTACAAGATTCCGGTATTGGAATTCCTCCAAATAAACAAGCCGGTATTTTCGAATCTTTTAGTCAGGCCGATGAAGGTACTAGCCGTAAATATGGTGGAACCGGACTAGGGCTCTCCATTTCGAAAAAATTAGTCGAATTGCAAGGCGGCAAAATTTGGCTGGAAAGTATTCCGGGCGAAGGAAGTACCTTCTATTTTACCATTTCCTTCCAAAAGGTTGAACAACCCCAGACCGAAGTAGATAAAACAGAATTTGCACCCAACATCAAAGATTTAATCGGTATGAGGGTTTTGTTGGCCGAAGACAATACCATCAATGTTATCCTGGCTAAACGGGTATTGGAAGGTTGGAAATGCAAAGTTCAGGTTGCCAAAAATGGTCGAGAAGCTTTTGAAAAAGTAGGATCTGGTAATTACGATATTGTACTCATGGATTTGCACATGCCTGTGATGGATGGTTACGAAGCCTTAAAAGCCATTCGACAACTCAACGACCCCATCAAAAAGAACATCCCTATCATTGCCCTTTCAGCCAATGCAGAAAGTGAATTGGAAGCCGAAATAGCCCAAGAATTTACCGATTACATGAGCAAACCCTTTCATTCAGACCGTCTGTTCGAATTGCTTTCCAAATTCTATAACCCCTCCGCCTTATAAGCCCCTCCCTTTCCATTTCAACCACTTTTTCTATTAAACCCTAAACAGGCCTTGTCAATTTTAAACCCCCTGGCGAATCAAATCCCGGTTTAATACTTACAATTATCTTCCAACTTTCCCCTGATCTTTCCGGAGAAACCTTGGTTTCAATTGAAAGGAAAAGGATAATTTTTCAAGCTTCCAATGCTTGAAATCCTTTATTTTGCTTGAAATTACCCCATCGTGAAGTTAAGCGAACTGAAACTACAAACCTCCTTTCCGAAAAACCCCGGTCAGAACACTACGGCAAAACCTAACAGTATGCCTGCCGGACTACCGCCTTACCTCCGTGGACCTTATGCTTCCATGTATTTGGTAAAGCCCTGGACTGTTCGTCAATATGCCGGTTTTAGTACTGCCGAAGAAAGCAACGCCTTTTACCGCCGTAATTTGGCTGCCGGACAAATGGGACTTTCCGTTGCATTCGATTTGGCTACTCACCGCGGATACGATAGCGACCATCCCAGAGTAACCGGCGATGTTGGTAAAGCAGGTGTAGCCATTGATTCAGTAGAAGATATGAAAATACTCTTCGACCAAATCCCGCTCGATAAAATGTCAGTTTCCATGACCATGAATGGAGCCGTTTTGCCCATCATGGCTTTTTATATTGTGGCGGCAGAAGAACAAGGCATTAGCCCTAACCTACTTTCAGGAACCATTCAAAACGATATTCTGAAAGAATTCATGGTTCGGAATACCTATATCTACCCGCCTAAACCCAGCATGAAAATTATTGGTGATATTTTTGAGTACACCTCCAAACACATGCCCAAGTTTAACAGCATCAGTATTTCCGGTTATCACATCCATGAAGCCGGCGGAACAGCAGAAATTGAATTAGCCTATACCCTGGCCGATGGATTAGAATACATCCGTACAGGTTTGGCAGCCGGATTAAAAATCGATGAATTTGCACCCCGACTTTCCTTCTTTTGGGCAATCGGAATGGATCATTTCCTCGAAATTGCCAAACTACGAGCCGGACGTGTTTTATGGGCTGAATTGGTTCAACAGTTTAATCCACAAAGCGAAAAATCATTACCCCTCCGAACCCATTGCCAAACATCCGGATGGAGCCTTACCGAACAAGACCCCTACAACAACGTAGCTCGCACCTGCATTGAAGCTATGGCTGCCGCATTAGGTGGAACCCAATCCTTGCACACCAACGCCCTCGATGAAGCCATCGCTCTACCAACCGATTACTCTGCCCGAATTGCCCGAAATACCCAATTATACCTTCAAGAAGAAACTTATATCACCAAGGCTATCGACCCCTGGGGCGGTTCGCTCTATGTGGAAAACCTTACCAACGAACTGATGAACAAAGCCCGATTGCTCATGGAAGAAGTTGAAACCCTCGGTGGGATGGCTAAAGCGATTGAAGCCGGAGTGCCTAAAATGAGAATTGAAGAAGCCGCTGCTAAACGTCAAGCCCGAATCGATAGCGGTAAAGACATTATTGTTGGAGTTAATCGATACAAGGTCGAAGAACAAACCCAACTCGATGTGTTAGAAGTGGATAACCAAGCCGTCCGCGAAAACCAACTTGCACGTCTTCAACAAACCAAATCCAAACGAAACACGGCCGAAGTTGAAAAAGCCCTGGAAGCAATTACTCAAGCTTGCCGGTCAGGTCAAGGTAACCTGCTGGAATTGGCCGTTGACGCTGCACGCAAACGCGCCACACTCGGCGAAATTAGCATGGCCTGCGAAAAGGTCTTTACCCGTTATTCCGCTACAATCCGCTCCATTTCAGGTGTATATTCCATGGAAATGCCTCAAAATACCGACTTCCAAAACGCCCGCACCCTTGCCAATACTTTTGCAGAAAAAGAAGGTCGCCGCCCCCGTATTTTGGTGGCAAAAATGGGACAAGACGGCCACGACCGCGGTGCAAAAGTTATCTCTACTTCCTTTGCTGATATTGGATTTGATGTGGACATCGGACCCTTGTTTCAAACCCCGGAAGAAGTGGCGTTGCAAGCAGCCGAAAACGATGTGCACGTGCTAGGTGTATCCAGCTTGGCAGGTGGCCATAAAACCCTTGTTCCCGAAGTTATTGAAGAATTAAAAAAGTTGGGCCGCCCCGATATTCTGGTGGTGGCAGGAGGCGTAATTCCTAAGCAAGACTATACCTATTTGGAACAACGTGGTGTTGCCGGAATTTTCGGTCCGGGAACCAATATCCCCTTAGCAGCAATTGAAATTCTGCAAAAATTAATGCAAGCCTAAACTTCTCTTTCAACTGTTTTTTTAGGCTTTTAGGAATTTCATTAAGGTTTGGCGGGCCCCCTCAACCCTACTCTGGCAACTGCCCTATCTTCTATTTTCTGCACCGGGTTTCGGGTCACGCTTTCGGCTGTAGTCCTCGTCCCCCTAGGCTAAAGCCGTAGGGGTCCTGTGGGCTACTTGCCTCTATCGTTGCCCGAGGGTGCAAACCCATACTGACTCAATAAGAATAAACCTTGGTAAATTACCGTGGCAGTTAAGCCGAGGTTGGAAAATACTCCCAATTGCAGAAAAGGATTAGATACCATAGCAAGTTGGATCAAAAATTATACCGAATGTACATTATGTTTAGTCCAATTTTAGGTATTAATTTTTATTGAGAAAATTGGCCTAACATTCTGTATACTCGGCATTTATACCGAATGGACAAAATGTATAGTCCAATTTTATGCTTAAATTTTCTTGAAAAAATCGGACTAACATTTTGTATCCTCGGTACTTACCAATCTAAATTTATAAAAGCCTTCGGACTATTTATAAATTAAAATTGGCATTACTATTCGAGGTGGCACCTCGGGCAACGATAGAGGCAAGTAGCTCCAAGCCAACACAGCGATTTAGCGGAGTTGGCTTGGACTACAGCCGATAGCGTGACCCGAACGCCTTTGCAAGCTTTTTGGGTTTTGCAAAAAGGTTGTTAGGCGGAGGGGGCCCGCCTAGTAAAATAAAAAATTATAATCGATCAGCTATACCTGTAAAACCTAATTTCCCAATTGAAAACACCAATCCCTACTTGGGAACTAGGGCGAAACTTTACAAAATTTACCCGAAACACCGCCGCATCGTATTGTATAAATTCCTGACGGCCAATTGGATACATTAAAAGAAACCTCGTTAAAACCAATTTCCGCTTGGTAAATATGAGCTGACTGCCTTTGTCCAACGCTGTTATAAACTTCCACCCATTCCGAATCTTCCGGCTCATGCTCCCAAACCGCATGAATGTAACCATTTGCTATCGGATTGGGATAGATAAAAAGCTTCACCTTTTCATCCAAAGGCCTAAAAATGGCCTGAACCTTAAGTTGGGTATTGGATTGAAGTTGAATGCTATCTGTATAAAAAGTGCCGGAACTATCATTTTGTACACGAAAAGAAAGAAATTGAAAGCCTGGTTTTGCAACTGCTTTAATTGTAATTGGGACTTCCTGAAAGTACAATCCATTCCAACCATGTTCAAGACCTTGAAGACTGTTCAGATCGAAAGTTCCCCCTAGTTCGGGCACACAATCCAATTGCAAAGGATAGGGCTGTTGAAGCTGAAAATAATCCCGAAGATGCTCGCGGGCAAAATCGGTTCTTTGCTGAATATAAGGAAAAGCCATCGTATCAAACTCAGCTTGCCAGCTTTGCATAGAGCCTCCCCAGGTTTGAAACTGCAGAGGCATTTCGGTTCGAATAGTATTCAAACAGGCTTGGGTATGACTTAGCAAATTCTCCACCTTAAACCATGCGTTCATGGCATCGGCATACCGGTTTATAAAACGGTTACGAAAGCCCTGATTTTTGAGCAATTCATTTAAAATAAAAATTTGCTTGTTAGATAAGCCTATATATTCAAACATTCGCTTAAACATATTGTAGTTAGCCGGGGCCCAGCCAATATTACCAAGGGATATGTCAAAATCGATGGGAAGATAACGCCATTTTGCACCGGGCTTTCGCTCCCGCCAATACTTCATGTTGTTGTTAGGCCAATCAATATTTGAAAAAAAAGTCTCGGCAATGAAGTAATCAATAAAATTACTAATATCTAACTGTTTACTTACCGAATCGAACACCCATGATTGAGCAAGATCTTGGTTTTGAATAAAGGCAAACAATTGATTCCAATTTTCAAAATCACCTTCCCAGGCTAATTGGTCTTCTTCCAGTAGATCCAGGTTTTCTTTATCAATTTCCGGATAGTGTTCGTTTAAGAAATGTTTGTCAATTTTCTCTCGTAAATTGTACAAACCCAAAAATTGTCCATTGAAATATACTTTAGTTGCCCGATAGGGGTTAAGATCCAAATCCATTTTAGCCTTGATAAGCAGGGAATGTACTGCTTCATCCCGGCAATGCAGTTTATTGAAGTCTCCACTTCCATTTCGAAGCACCAGGCTTTTAAAACGAACTGCAGATAAATCAGGAAAGAAACGACAAACCATGCGGTTGTTTCCATAAGCTGTTTTAGCCTCCAGGTGAAGGCTTTTCATTGGTTTGGTTCGGTTTTGTGAACCTCCATGAATTTCGGCATCTACCCATTGATCCAACCTTTTTCTTCCATTGCTTTCAAAAAACTCCAAATGCAATGGCACTTTCCAATCTTGCCAAAAATTAGCACCGTAGTATGGATAATCCGGTGAAGCGTTGGGACCTGTAATAAAAATGCCCGAATCAGGGCTAAAAAAATAGGCTGAATCGGTAGTAAGAGAAATGACTGTCAAAGGAGGGTGAGTTTCAACCCAATAGGTTTCAACCCATTCTTCAGAAGGCAGCAAACTATCAGTCTCAGACATGGGAAAATTACGAATTCTAAAACTGGTATTGGTATTAACTTCCAATTCATCCGGGAAAATGGTACCGTTTAGCAAGGGCTTCGAGCCATTTCTGGTATAAACACTGCGGTATGGGCGGGAAGTAGGCAAAAGATGAAGCTTGACCCCATTTGGATAAAACCCACCCATGCGACTGGTTCTTACTGCTTCACAATAAGCCTTAAAATAGCGGGTATTATGGTTAGCTTGGTTAGGACTTGGTGTTTCAACTATTCGAAATGGTCCAAATTCACCAGGTATTCTGGCTATGCTGTGGTTTGGTTGTAAACTCTTACCGCTAACCTGATCCAGTATGCCCTCACCGGCGTGAAAAAGATAAATTGTTTCATCCCTCGATTCAACTTCAAAAGCGGAATGCAGCTCATTGGGTGAATTGGTTTTACCCGACAAAAACACTAAAAAGACCGCATGAGCAGGAACCTGAAAAGAAGGCAACTCCCAGGCAGATTGAAAATCCGGATGATTGGAAAGAAAATAACCCGAAGTACTTATCGCTGTTTCAGCAGAATTAACGAGTTCAAGCCAAGGTTCATTATCACCCGATTCGTCTTCAAGTTCGGAATTGATGGGACAATATTCATTAATTCTAAGCTGAGAATAACTCTTAGCACAAAACAATACCAATATGCAACAAAAAAAGACGAAACGACACATTTACATGCGAAAGATAATTCAAAATAACATGCAAATAAAAAATCTATATTAACCCAAAATTGTCATTTGAAACGAAGTGAACAAATGACAAGCGCGATGGGATGTGGGATGATTTGGGTTAATCCCGAGCTAGTGTTAGTTAGGTTTTCTTTCAAACTTAGGAATATGCCGAGGATACATTATGTTATAACAATTTTACATAAGAAAACTAATATATAAATTGATATTACATAATGTTCTCTCGGTAAAAATTACTTGAAAGCCTTACTAACACTTGTCTCGAAACGTAGTTTAAAATTTTTATTGACAATTTTGGGATTAATCCAATAATTCTATCAATTAGCTTAAGAAAATGCTTTCACTGCAAGTTAATTCCAAGAAAAAGGATGCTGACACCTACACTACAACACTTACAGGAATGCAGTTTATCCCTTTTGTAAAATCAAAACCAAATCATTATCCGACTTACCTTCCGGATGCACAATTGGAATGCGCAAGGTATGTCTGGTTTCAAAACTTAATTCCCTAAAAAGATTCAGGAGTTCCTGTTCGGAATAAAAATACTGAATCGTTTGTTCACCCATACTATTGCTAACTACAGCAGATTTCTCCTGTTTGGCTTCCATAGTGCTGAGGTAAATCAAGGATCCGTCTTTTAGAATTCCGGCAAGTTCAACTAGCAGGGCACGAAGTTCGGAAGGCGATAAATAGGGTGCTATAAAACCTAACAAAACCAAATCAAAGGAGGTTGTAAAAGGTGGCAGGGAACGGATATCGCCTACCCAAAATGAACCATTGGGTAATTGCATTTTAGCTAAGTCCACCATAGATGGGGCTGCGTCTATTCCAACAATATGGAACTTGGGATTAGCCCGGTAGAGGTATCCGGAAAGATTAGCCGGACCGCAGCCCAAGTCCAAAACATGTATTTGGTTAGGATGTAGCAATTGAAGCAGAAAATGAAGGCTAGCTTCATAGGCCGATACATCCATGTACAAATCGGCATACCGGTTGGCATGGCGATTAAATAGGATTATAGGATCTAAGATGGGTTTTGACCGGCTTCCTTCCATTGGTGAATGGATTCAAGGTAGTTTTTCAATTGGTCACTTTCCTTGGTACCAATTAAGAGTTGTGTTTGGTCTTTCAATACCAGTTGCAAACCCTGATTACCGGAAACGGTGTATGCCATTCCACTTTTACCGCCCCAGCGAATACCCCAACCACCATATTCACGAAGTGGACTGAAGGTACGAACAGAACAAAATTTCACTTCACTCCAACTTTGAAACTTAAATTTCCTTTGAAAAATGCTAAACCTGTAATAAATACCGGTTTCATCGATTTTAGTCATGAGCTTAACGGACCACAAAAGGAAAAGTAGAAAAGTAAAAAGGAATAAAAAACCAAGTAAGGTTCCATTAGAAACCGGATGGTCACCAATGGGTTGATTCAACACCAACTGGGAATAATTGGCGTACAACAGAAGCCCTTCTAAACCAATTAATGCAAGCCACAACAATGGTTGGCGAAATCCTTGCATTTCAACAAATCCCGTGTTTTTCATGTTTTAATAATCAATGAATGATTGAACAAAATAAGCTGGTCTCTTCCGGTTCAATTCGATGGCTCGCCAGAGGTATTCGCCTACAATAGCCAACATTGCACCCAGAACAAAGGCAAAGGTAGAAACTATCCAAATTATAACCCGGCTGATAGACAAACTTCCTGATTGGAACCAATAAATGAAATTACTAATAGTTAGAACAAAAAATACCAAACCCAACAACATAGCCAAGAAACTAAGGAGTTGGATTGGAAAATAGGAGAAGCCCACCAAAGAATCCATAAACAGTTTAGCCTTTTTCTGAAAGGTCCAGGTTGATTTTCCCAATTTGTTTTCAAGTCGAGAAATGGGAATTATTTGGTAAGGAAATTTGAATGAAGCAATCAGGTATACCTGACTAACATTGGTTTCTTGCAATTCAACCAATTTATCTCGAATCTGCTTATCGAATAAAATCAGGTCGTAACTACCCGGAGGACTTTGAGGAAGTGCAATGGTATGAATCAGGCTGTGGTAAACTGAAGCGAAAAAGCGGTCCAATACCTTATCCTTGCGTTGGGCTCGTTGACCAATGACCCAGGCATTTCCTTGCTGCCACAAGGGAATCATTTTTAATAAGTGTTGCGGGGGATCCTGAAGATCCGGATGCAAAATGGCAAAGCAATCACCTTCTGCATGGGTAAGTCCGGCTAAAAAAGCATTGTGTGCTCCATAATTTGCACGCAACTGAATGGCTTTTGTTTTGGGAAAGATGGACTTAAAGCGCAATATTTCCTGAAAAGTATGGTCGGTAGAGCCATCATCTACCAAAACAAACTCCACCTGAATGAGCTTTTCAAGGGCAGGAAGCAAGTCCGTCATTTCCTGAATGAGGGTATCGAAATAGCCTGCACTTTGGTAGCAAGGCATAATAATCGATAATTGCTTCATGATGCAAAGGTGGAAAAAAGAATCCGAAAATGGTTGGTTTTGATTCCATCCATTTTCGGATTCGCGAAAAAGGAACACCCATTAGTGTTCCAAAAGTCTTGTAAAAATTATTCCTTAATCCAGTTTTTCACAATAGCTGAATCACCCGAAGTGATTTTTACCAAGTATTGTCCAGGAGTTAGGTTTTCGGTATTAAAGGAGTATTGGTTATTTCCTTTAGAGGCTTTGTAATTTCCTTGCAGAACTACTTTACCAAGCAAGTCGCACAACTGAATTTGAACAGGTTGGTATTGATCTACATTTAGGGAAATGTTTAAAAAGGCTTTACTTGGGTTAGGGAAAACTGCCAATTGATTATCCAATAAACTTGGGGTTTCTACATCGGTAAATTCGCAAGGTGCGGTACCTGGGTTTGCGATATAATTCATGGTAAAGAAGTCGATGTGACAAACCCAATCAGGATTATCAATAAAAGGATTCCGGTTTCCTTGTAAAGAATCAAGGAATTCATTGCGGGCAATTTCCCAGGCATCCGGTGGATCTTGGAAATGCCATTGACGCAATACATTTTGGTTTTCATATATAGCGGCATGAGGCAAAGTCCAGGAGTTTCCACTTTCGCCATTGTAAGCGGCACACATATAAAACAAGGCTCTAGCAGCATCACCTTTATGGCTATCGCGAGGTTCAAAAACATTTTTCCCGGAAGAATTTTTACCATAGGTGGCATCTTGGAAGGTACTTACCACGGTAGCTACATTATCCAATGGCAAATTGCTTCTGGTTTCGTTTACATCAGTGAACTTAGCCGGAAAGATGTGGTGTTGATCATTGTATTCCGGTAGTTCAGGATTGTCGGCCGGGTTAGTTGGCATCCAATCATGGCAATAGGTATGCTCCCGACTGAAGTCTGCTGTTGTCCAATCAAATGGTTCAGAATAAACTTGGTTTAAACCGGAATATACACAGGTTACCACTTTTTGTCCGTTGGTAGTATCGCGGGAGGAAAACAAACGAACCATGGTTTCGTCGTAATTTCCATAGAAAATAGAAGTATGTGGGTTAATTACAGCTTGCAGGTCATTCACGAAGGTGGAGGCAGAAGGATCAACACCATTGTAATAGCTGCCCGGGTTAGCACCTGTTGTGGTTACAGAACCGGTTAAAGGGTTGGATTGCAGGTAATTTACAACCGCTCCGGTGCCGTTGTAGGCATAAACAGCAAAGTAATAATCGGTATTGGCAACGTTGTAGGTAGGAACAACGGAAGTTGCCGAACCAACACTTACAACTTTAGCACCACCAATGGCATCACCACGTGTATAAAAAGTACCATCCACAGGGGTTTCAGTTACTGCAGAACCAATTTTACGCAACACCAAATAACCGGTTGGAGCAGAAGAGGCTGCAGTAAAGTTGGCTGTGTAACGATACGCTTTCACATTTGAAAAACTTAAACCGGTAGCTTGAGCCGCTGGTTCGGTAGCATATTCTCCACCCACCCCAAAAAGGTTAATCACATAAGAACCTTCATCGGCATCGTTATTTGCAATGGTCATCACAGCCGAACGAGTTCCGGCAGCAGATGGAGTAAAGGTTACGGCTAAAGTAGTATTGCCGGAAGGAGAAACCGTAGCAGGAAAACTTGGTGAGCTAACAGAAAAATCAGAAGCTGCCGGACCTGAAAAGTTAACTCCGCTAAGAGATAAACTTTGTTGAGTTCCTTGGTTTTCAACAGTAAAATTCACTGTTAGAGGCGTTGAAACATTGGAAGAGAAAGGAGCAGAAGTTCCACCGGAGAAGATAGTAGATCCGTTTTGTTTCACGTTAATCTCTTGTGAAGTAACAACTGCCTGAGCGATGCTAATTTCATCAATGGCCACATTGCTTCCGGATGATTTTGCGGTAAAGAACCAACGGATGTAACGACTGGCGGCATTAGGATTAGCGGTGTATTGAACAAAGTTGTTCGCATTCAGGTTGTTGGAAAATGTGGTAAGTGCTGTCCAGTTGCTACCATTTGTAGACTCTTCCAAAGTAAAAGTTCCTTGCCAGGCTGCACCATTGGAGGTAGATCCTTTCAGGTAGTAAGTAACTACGCCCATTGGGTCGTTTGTTTGAACCCCAATGTATTCGCCTTGAAGGTCAATTTTACCGGAAACCCCCGACTGACCAGTGGTATAGGTATAAGTACCGGTTATGTTGGTAGTCCAACCGGCAGAAAGGCTGGATTGCCCTGCAAAGCCTTCGAAATTATACGAAGTTGGCAGAGGAGCCTGGGCAAAAGCACCTGCGGAAAAACTTAGGATTGCCGCAGTAAATAAACGTTTTAGCATATGTATTGATTAAAAAGTTAGAATTCGATTTTGAGTCCAATGGTATATCTGCGTCCTTGAGCAACAAAAACTGTAGCAGAAGCAGCGTCAAAATTACCGCCATTTACCGCATCAGTTATATAACTTTGGTTTAATAGGTTGATAACGCTTGCATTGGCATTTAAGACTAGTTTCCAGAGTTTGAATTTATATCCTGCATGCAATTCCAAATAGTAATAATCCGGAATTTTCCAGGAATCTCGGCCTTCATTGTTGATGATATTACCCGTACCATCATCATACTTGATTAAAGTAAGCGGGTCAAAGGTTGAGTAATTGTTTCCAAAGTAATTAAATCGGAATTTTAAATATCCCCCTTTAATTGGTTCATACCTCAATGAAAATGCGGCTTGTAATTGAGCGGCATCCCCGGTATGTATTCCATTGGTAACGGGACGCAGGGTGTCAACAATAACTTCAGTACCTGAACTATACAAATAAGCTAAGCCATTTCCCCGGTAAGTCCAGTCTGCAATAGAAGCCATAACTTCATATTGCAATTTCTTTACAATGTAACCGGTGGCATCTATTTCCAATCCAATACTTTGAGTATTTATACCTTGCAACACATAAGAATAGCTGTCTCCAGCTATGTTGATGGTTGGAATGCTGGCAGGTGGTTTATTGGTCCAGTAAGTATAGTATAGGTTGGCATTTAAGGCATGTTTCTTTAATTTAAGCCCGTACCCCAATTCCACTGCTTTGATCATTTGTTGCTTAACATCCGGGAATGACAAATTGGAAGTGTTCGAATAAAACTGAGAGTATCTAGGAGCAATGCTCAATAGTCCGGCATTCATAAAAATGCTGTTATTCTCATCCAGGTTATAGTTAGCTCCCATTTTTACGGTAAAGCCCGGAAACCAGCGCCAATCCTGAGTGTTGTATCTGGCTTCTTTCGATTCAATGGTGTAATTATTGCCATTATAGGCTAGGGTATCGCCCCAACCTACCGCCTCCTCCAAGGTAGTATCGGATAAAACCAGATCCTTTTTACGGAAGTAATCTACCCGTTTATAGCCGGTCATAGAAAAAGAACCATTAAGAAATACCGTAAAATTGCTTCCTTTATATTCTCCTTGTGCAAAAGCACCAAACCAACGTATAATTCCATCATTGTAATAATTGATTTTGTCACCAACTGTTTTTTTGCGGTAGGAGATGTTGGGGTCTCCGGGCCCCAAAGGTCTTGGCTCCAGATTGTTTTTATCTCCAATATAATAATCCCCGCCAAACAAATTGGCAATCTCCTGATAATGGGTTCCTTTATAGCTTCGTATGTCTAATCCTCCCATAATACTTAAACGCTTGATAGGATTATAATTCAAAGTTGATAGCAAACCATACCAAAAATGGTTGTTTACAGAGCGGCGTATAATACCATTCTTATTACTCATGGTCAAGGTGGTATCATAACCGGTATTGATGTAAGTTGAATTTTGTTCATACATCGGAGTTAAGTTAAATGCTCCGGTAGCAGAATCCCTTGGATAACCGCTGGTACTTACAAAAGCTTCTCCTCCTCCACGACCAATGGATAAATAAGCCACATTGCTCCAGGTGAATTTCTCATTGGGTGTCCAAAAATGACTCAGGTTAAATTGAGGTTTATGGTAAATATTCTGACTGGGATTTAATTCATGTCGAACACCATTTTCATCGGTATAAATTCCCCATCCTGCATTGTACCGAAGTCCACGATCGCCAATAAATGAACTGCTATAATTATCAGAACTGTTCAGTGTGCTATCTATCTGATGACTACTTATTCCAAGTTTTTCGGCTAGTTGGGTGCTATAAACGGCAACCGGCAACCGGAACGAACGTTGACCATGGGTTTGTGGGGCTCCACTTACCGAAAAGGTCAACATTTGATTTTTGAATTCCTTTTGAATCTTTAGAAAATACCCCCATGCCTGAAAATCGGTTTTGTCCGTCCAGCCTTGTCCTTGCTTGTAACTACCTGCCAAGGTAATTCCCCAACCGCCTTTCAAACGACCGGAGTTAAAACCAAAGCTAGTACGAAACATGGCATTGTTTCCCACTTCCTGTTTAACGTATCCGCCTTTTTTGCTATCAATACCTTTGGTCATAATATTGATAGTTCCACCAACGCTGGGAATAGCCAATTTGGAGGCTCCTAAACCACGCTGTACCTGCATGGTACGGGTAATATCCCCCAGGTTATCCCAATTGCTCCAAAAAACTTGTCCGTTTTCCATATCGTTTACCGGAACACCGTCTACCATAACAGCCACGTTTCGTTGGTCAAATCCGCGAATATTGATGCGGCTGTCACCCATACCACCACCTTGTTCTGTAGCATAAACACCCGGGGTGGAATTCAACACCATAGGCAAATCCCTGGAGGCTGATTCTTCCTGAATTCGGGCTCCGCTTAAGTTTGTAAAAGCAATAGGGGTTTCACGGCTGCGAGCAACATCTGCCACTACCTCCACCTCTTGCAGTTGGGTAGGCTCTAAGGAGGCATCTAACAAATAAGGTTTTCCGCTTATTTTAACCTTTTGAACTTTGGGCGTAAATCCTACATAGGAAATACTAATTTCGTATTCGCCATCGGGCAAATCGATGGAATAATTCCCATCCAAATCCGTGGTAGTTCCTTTGCCTGGACCATAAGATACGGTTGCACCAATGAGAGTTTCCCCGGTGGTGAGGTTTTTTACCGTCCCTTTTAATACTCCTTGTGCAAAAACATAAACTCCTGAAGCCAGGAATAAAATGGTTGCTAAAACAAACTTTTTGAAATCCATAAGATGAGACATAGAAAAACAAAAAAGGCACCGGATTTAGGTTCCAGTGCCTTCAAATGGGGCTAGATTAGTTAATGGATAACTTGCTGTATCCAATCGTATTTTGGTCGAAATAGGCTTTTACAATGTATAAACCTTTGTCAATTCCTACGGTAGAAAATTGCATTCCGCTTAGGTAGGCTTCGTTGTTCATGAAACTAGCAACTACTTTACCTGAGCGATCAACAAGCTCAACACGGGTAACTTTATTTTTAGTGGAAAGGGTAACTTCTGTGTTATTAGACGGATTTGGGAACACAGAAACAAAATGTTTGCTACTTTCTTTAATTCCGGTAGCACAAACACAGTCATGAGTTCCTAAACCATCCCAGGTGTTTACTACCAAGGTATCATATTCAGCCAATGGATCAAAAAAATCAGGGTTGGTGGCAACACCACGATCAACACCGGCCTTACGACGCATGGTATGATCCTTGGTAATCCAAGCACCTTGAGCATCGGTATATGGGTATTCATTGGTCCAAGCAGTACCGGGATCTTCACCAATTTTACCGAAGATATCCACTTTTTCAGTACCAAATTCCAAAACCACGGCATCGTCACCATTCATATAAGTTGGTGCAGGATAAGCTCCATCCAACTGGTCTGCCAAAGCTTGTAACGCCGGACTACAAGCAGGAGAGCTTGCTGTTCCGGTGGTTTGTCCGTTTACAATAACCCAAACATCATTTGGAGCAATTGTTCCTGATAGTGCAAGTTCGCCACCGGCAGTATAAGCCGTGCTACCATTGCTATAACGTCTAATAAAGTATCCGGTAAGGCTAATTGGTTGATTAGTTGGATTATAAATCTCCAAAGCCTTGTCATTTCCATCACCATCAATGTATTCAGAAATGAACAATTGGGTGCATTGTGCTGAAGCTAAGGAAGCCAAAGATACAGCGAATAAGGTAGTAAAAATTTTCTTCATTACAGATGTGTTGAGCCGACAAAAATAAGGTATAGATTTTAACGGAATTTAGGAATTTATCCACCGACGGCAGAATTTAACTCAAAGTTGTCATTTTGCTAAGGTTCTTTTTACTTTAGAAAAATTTGAATTGTCCTAAAAATAAGGATTTCCCATGTTTTATCCCCATCCGGATTCATTCTAAAATAGTTGATAACCATTCTGTTTTTAGAATTTCCATTTTGATAAACCAGGTTTTTATTTGGCGGGCCCCCTCCGCCTATTAATTGCCTGCATCACCTCTTCCTTTCTGCAATGGCGTTCGGGTCACGCTATCGCCTGTAGTCCTCGTCACCCTAGGCTAACGCCGTCGGGCTCCTGTGGGCTACCTGGCTCTATCGTTGCCCGGGGTGCAAACCCAAACTGTTTACAATTTGAACTTGGGCTCGGGAGGTACAAGAGGGTTTCCATTGGTTCAGGTTTGCCTACCGAACTCGTGATAACCGAACCACTGTTGATTTGGTCAAAAAAATGATGGAAAAGCAAAAAACAAAAAACCCCGAATTACTTCAGGGTTTTTTGGAGGTCGCGAGCGGATTTGAACCGCTGTACGAAGTTTTGCAGACTTCTGCCTAGCCGCTCGGCCACGCGACCTTGCTTATTAGAGGCGGCAAAAGTAAACGCTTTTTCTTATCTTGAAACAGAAATTTTACTGTTTAGTAAATTCTTACCATCTTCTGTTTGTACTTGAAGGAGGTAAAGTCCACTGTTTAAGCCACTTGTAGCAATTTCATTCTTACCTTCAGTCAAGGTAATTTCACTTAACAACTGACCATTTAGGTTAGATATTTTAGCAATTGCGCGATTGGTTTGACCAAGTTCAACATACATAAAATCGGTGGCAGGGTTAGGATAAACTAACACAGAAACATAGGAATTTAAATCAGAAACACTTTCAGGATTTACTAAAAAACGGGCCGAAGTGCGCTCACCGGTACCTTTATCTGTAATCATTCTAACCATGGTGTAACCAAATGATTTTTCAAGAAAATCATAGGTAATGGTAGAATCTACAATCGGGTTGGGGATGTTTTGACCAAATTGTTGAAAATTAGCCAATCCCCAGGTTTGTGGACCAAATAAACCACCTTTAATGAAAACACTGTCGGTTGTCCAATCGGTTGTTTGATTTCTCAACACTTCGAATTGGCCCAATGGACCGGTTAGGGTACCAAAGGCATCAACAACAGAGCTGGAGTGTCCGGTATGAACTATCATGGCTGAGTCGACAAAGCTGGCATAAGTACCTGTTAATTTAAATGCTTTGCGAAAATGGTAAGTATCCATAAAGTTGGTTCCCAAGGTAGTTGGAAGTTTTACCAGAGTTTGAGGATCGTCGAAAGGAATTTGCAAAACGAAACCCAAGCCTTGGAAATCGCCCGAAAAGCCCATAATTTCTACTTCGGATGAGCTAATGGTTGCGAAAGCATAACCACCCATTTGGGTCATGGCCATATCGGCTGTTGGGAATTGGTCGCCATTGGGAACTGCCGAAGGACTTAAAAAAGCCAAGGTATCTAAACGATGTTGAGATAGGGAGGTGAAGTTCCAGGATTGACTGCTGCTGCTGCCGGAACCCAAATCAATGGAAGCAGAGGGCATAGTGTCGGTAGCTTCGAAATACAAATCACCAACGGCAGGAAAATCCGTTTGATCGATGGTAATTTGTGCCGAAACCAATGCCGGTACACACAAAGCTAATAATGAGGGTAATAGTTTTTTCATGTATTGGTTAAATTTGGGGCGAAGCTAAGGATTTTCAACCAATTTACAAGTTGGAGCTTGGGATATTTTTCATACCTATTCGGCGCAGGATCTTATTCCTTGCAGGATTGGTGGGGTTCCGTCGGGTAGGGATTGAGGCAAGTAACCCACAGGAGCCCGCAGCCTTTGGCGGAGGGCTACGAGGATTACAGCCGAAAGCCCGACCATGAGCCTAGCAAAAAGTCAGGATTCCAACAAAAGTTGGATGGCGAATGGGACCCGCCAAAAAACAAAACTAAAATTGATTCAAACAAATTCTATCCCACCTTCCAAGTCGGTGGTTTTCCCCTTGTACCATTTGGAAACCAGTTTCGAATAGGCACAAAAAAACCGGGAACTACTTACGCAGCCCCCGGCGAGGTTATGGTGGAAAGAAAATCTTTAGTGTAACTGAATGGTATAATCGTTTCCGTTGATGGTTACTGTGGCTTCACCGTCGCAATCGCCGCTTCCGAAATTAATCAAACGCTCGGGCTTTCCTGAAGGAACCAGGCTTAATTCGCCACTTACAAACTCCTGGCAGGAAACTTTACGGGTTAGAGGAGTAACTGTTGTAGCAGTAAAGGCTGTGCCATTAGCTCGAACCCCTGATGCCGTTCCGGAAACTTCATACACATCGTCGGTTCTGGTATTGGTTTCATATCCGGCAACCCATTCACGGGTTTTATCACAAGTCCAGGTAATTACACTTCCATCGGCTTTGGTTACCGTTCCATCAACAACCACGTGAAAAACGATGTTGCTATCGGCATTAAAACCCTCGTTATCAACTACTCGGCTACCTTCAATATGGTTATCGTTTATATAATAATCTTCGAAACCTATTTCAATGTGAGCGCCCGGTTCTCTGTATTTTCCGGTATAGGAAACCAAAATTTTGCCACGACGGGTTTTGCCATCGCTGCACAAGCAATTGCTAGAGCCGAAGTCGATTGTCATGGTTTTAGGTTCAGTAGTAGTATCACGGGTTACGGTAGCACAGGCAGAAAGAATGGAAGCCTCTTCTTCCAACTTTAGTTCCACATTACCGGTTTTTGCAACTTGATCGGCCAGGTCGTTGGCTTCATCATAACTAGACTCGGCTAGTGTATTATCTTGAGAAGAGGTAGTGTCGTTATCGCGATCTCTTTTACAGGCAACAGCCGTAACTGAAAGAATTGCCGCAACTATCAAGGTGTTTTTAATCGTGGTTTTCATTGAATAAAGTTTTGCAAATTTGTGCTTTGAGCAAAGGTGAATAAAAAGGTTTAATCGGTTTGAAAAAAAAATTAAAAGGTGGAACATTTTGATGTGGTTGTCTTAGGATGTGGGGTAGCAGGTTTAGCAGCAGCCACTACTGCAGTGCGCCAGGGAGCCAGGGTTTTAGTGGTAGAAAAAACAGAAGCTATTGGCGGGAAAGCGACCCAATCGTATGTTGGAACCTTGTGTGGTTTGTATTACCGTAGAAGAGATCAGGACTTTAATTTCTGTTCGGAAGGATTTATGGCTGAATTTGCCAAACGGGTACAAGGTCTTTCAGGGTATGAAGCGGTTAGCCAACCCGATGGATTGGCCTATTTACCTTACCGATTGGATGCTATGAGACAAGTAATGCAAAACTACTTAAGCGAGTGCCGGTTAGAAATTGCCTTGAACAGCACAGTTGTTCGATATGGAATAAGTGGTTCAAGAATTACCCAAATAGAGTTGGGAAATAGCAGAAAAATTGAAACCAAAGCCGTGGTAGATGCGGGAGGAAATGCCCAAACTTCCTTCACACAGCATTTACCTATCCTTGAAGAACCTAATCCTCAGCAGGCCCATTTATCGGTTGCATTTTCGATGGAAACGGGAGACAGCAATCCACATTTAGAATGGATATATGCCTTGCGAAAAGCTGAAATGGAGGGCTTACTTTCACCTGCAATTGCTTTGGCATCGATTATACCAGGGGTAGTAGAAACGAATAGATTTTGGGTAAAGGTGCCGGTGCTAAGTAAGGTAATGATGCCAGGAAGTTCAGAAACTTCATTAAAAGAGGAAGGCGTTCGCAATGCCATGCTTTTAGCCGAAGTGATGCGAAAATATGCTCCGGTATTTAAAAACACCCGGGTAGCAGAAATTGCGAGTAAGGTTGGAATAAGAACGGAGGCTAGAAATAAAGGAAAGAAGGTACTGACCGCGGAAGACGTAACAGGTGGGATAAAGAAAGAAGGGCCTTATTCCAGAGGGACCTGGCCGGTTGAAATTTGGGAAAGCGGAAAAAGGGTACAATTGGAATATCCGGAATGGGGCGATTATTATACCATTGAGGATAAAGTGCTTGAGGCCGAAAGTTTGGACAATCTATTTTTTGCCGGACGATCTATTTCGGCCGACACTAAGGCCATTGCCAGTGCAAGGGTAATGGGCACTTGTTTACAAACAGGAGAACAATCCGGCAACCTGGCTGTTAAGTCTGCCCAAACTTCCTAGTGCAATTGCCATGTTGATGTTAGACCGGGATGAAGTCGGATATCAGGAAATGCGAATAATATTGAAACGACCTCATTGACAAAGGCTTAGCAACTACTTTGCTTTGAGGATAAAAGTTAGATTTTCACCAAATTAAAACCAGATTAAAAATATCCTTCTAATTTCGTCCCCCATGAAAGCCTATCTTTTTCCAGGTCAAGGTTCCCAATTTCCGGGAATGGCCAAAAACCTGTATTTACAATACGATTTAGCCAAACAATTGATGTTGCAGGCCGACGAAATTCTTGGTTTCAAACTAACCGAGCAGATGTTTGAAGGCAGTGAGGAGGATTTAAAACAAACCAAGGTAACCCAACCGGCCATTTTTTTACATTCGGTGGTTGTGGCCAAGCTGTTGGGCGATTCGTTCAAACCCGACATGGTTGCCGGGCATTCGTTGGGAGAGTTTTCGGCATTGGTAGCAAATGGGGTATTGCAATTTGAAGATGCCTTGGCCTTGGTTTCCAAGCGGGCAATTGCCATGCAAAAAGCTTGTGAAATAAATCCATCCACTATGGCAGCCATTATTGGAATGGAGGATGAAGTGGTAGAAAAAATATGTGCTGGAATCACTTCCGAAATAGTTGTACCTGCCAATTACAACACACCCGGACAATTAGTAATTAGTGGAAGTAAGGCTGGTATAGATCTGGCGATAGAGCAGTTAAAACTGGCTGGTGCCAAATTAACCATTGTATTAAATGTAGGGGGAGCCTTTCATTCACCATTGATGGAACCTGCAAGAATGGAGTTGGAAAAGGCCATTCAAGCCACCCGTTTCCGGTCGCCCAGTTGTCCGATTTATCAAAATGTAAATGCCAGTGCAGAGACTGACCCGATCAGAATTCAGCAAAATTTGGTGGACCAGCTAACCGCGCCGGTGAGGTGGACCCAAACCATTCAGGCTATGGTAAAGGATGGAGCAACGAGTTTTGTAGAATGTGGTCCGGGAACTGTTCTTCAAAAAATGGTAAAGAAAATAGAGCGTTCAGCCGAAGCCTTATCGGCAGAAGCGGGTTTAAGTCTTTAAATCAGCTTATTTTCTATCAGCAAAGTTTCCATTTCAGATTGAAGGAGTTGGGCTTCGGTCCGAGCTTTTTCCGCAAAGTCGTTGTGAGGCGATGCGTAAAGAATGGAGCGTGAGGCATTAATCAGCAAACCCACCTCCGGGCTTAGTCCGTACTTACATACTTCTTGCAGGCTACCGCCTTGTGCACCTACCCCGGGTACGAGAAGAAAATGGTCAGGCACCATTTTCCTAACCTGTTTAAATTGTTCCGGACGGGTAGCACCAACAACATACATCAAATTAGATGATGTTCCCCAGGATTGGCTGGTTTCTAAAACCTGCTCATAGATTTTTTTACCTTGGGAAGTTTCGAGCAATTCAAAATCTTCGGCACCGCGGTTTGAAGTTAAAGCCAGCAAAATGGCCCATTTACCCGGAAAGTTTAGGAAAGGTTTGATGCTATCGCTTCCCATGTAGGGAGAGAGGGTGATAGCATCGCAGGAAAGGGATTCGAAAAATGCTTTGGCGTAACGTTCGGAGGTATTACCGATATCGCCTCGTTTGGCATCGGCAATAATGAAATGGCTTTTACCTATATAATCAACCGTTTTGGCAAAGCTTTCCCAGCCTTTAGCACCATAGGTTTCAAAAAAGGCCAGGTTTGGTTTATAGGCAACACAGAGGTCGCGGGTTGCATCCACGATGGCTTTGTTGAATTCAAAAATGGGATCTTGGCAAGAGAGAAAGTGTGCAGGAATTTTCTCTAAATCGGTATCAAGTCCTATGCAAAGGAAGGACCGTTTTTGTTTAATTTGCGTAATTAATTCTTGGCGGGTCATCGAATGACGAAGGTAGGTTTAATTTCAGATACACATGGGTTTGTTGACCCGGCAGTTTACAAACATTTTGCAAACTGTGATGAACTATGGCATGCGGGCGACATTGGTACGGTTTCGGTGGTAGAAGAGCTACAGAATTTCAAGCCTTTGCGAATAATTACCGGAAATATTGATGGACAGGAGCTTCGATCTTTCGTACCTTCCAATCTTGTTTTTGAGGTTGAAGGGGTAAAAGTTGCTATGACCCATATTGGTGGTTATCCGGGAAAATACAATTCAGCGGCATTAGCTTTTATCAGGCAACACAAGCCTCAACTGTTTATTTGCGGACACTCCCATATTTTAAAGGTGATGTACGACCATGACAACCAAATGCTGCATCTAAATCCCGGAGCAGCCGGAAACCATGGCTGGCACCAGGTAAAAACCCTTTTAAGGTTTTCAATATCGATGGGAAAAATAGCTGATTTAGAAATTATTGAATTGAAAAGAAAGGAGTTAAGTTGAAAATAATTTCTGAAATTTTCGGTTAATAGTCGAAAATATACAGATTAATCGCTTTTTTCCCTACCTTCGTTGCCCTTTTTTGACGACTGATGCAAATGAAGCGACTGTCCACTATTGTACTATTCATACTATTCACCTTTTATGCTATTGCCCAGCAAGCCACCCCTGCTGCTGAGCCGGTAAAAACCGAGCAAAAGGTTAAAGATAAACCTTTTAAAGAGAAAAAGGTTAGAACTAAAAACGGCAACCTGGTTACCAAATATGAGTTCCGCCCCCGGGTATTTTTGGGTGGAGGGCTTATGAAATCATTTGGTGAAGTAGTTGATTTACAAGAACCCGGTGTTCACTGGTTAGGAAATCGTTATGCTTTCGATGCCGGCATTTCACTCAACCTTTCCAATAGTTTTGATTTGAACTTGGGTTATATGCGAGGTCAATTAAGTGGTAATGAGAACAAAGGAGGCTTGCACCGTAATTTTCAATCCAAATTTCAAAACATACAACTTTCTTTTACTTATAATTTCCGTGGACTTTTTGGAAAGCCTACTGCATTCTATCCATACTTGTTGGTTGGAGGTTCCTTTATGCAATACGATGTATACCAAGATTTAAAAGGTGCGGATGGATTTCGGTATTATTACTGGTCGAATGGTGAAATTTACAATACTCCTGAAGGACAAGCTGCGGCGCGTAATCCGTATGTAAGAGATTTTGTTTATGAAACCAAGGCTTACGGAAAAACTCAAGCTACATTTGCTATTCCTTTAGGAATGGGAATTGGCTTTAATATTTCCAAAAAAATCACCCTTAAAGTAGGCTCTCAGTACTACTTAACATTTACAGACAATTTGGATGGAGACAATGTGAATGTAGATCAAACCTATGTAACCAATTCCGGACTTAGTGAAAGGAAAAAAGGAAAAGATGGTTATCTTTATACCTATGCCAATATTTCTTACAATTTCTTTCCATTGCGCGACAAGCCCAAAATTGGAGAAGCTCCGGCAGTTTATTTTGCTGATTTTGGCTTCATGAATTCTGAAGATGCCGACCAGGATGGGGTAATTGACTTATACGACAAATGCCTTGGAACACCCAAGCTAATTGCAGTAGATGCTTATGGCTGTCCGTTGGATGACGACCAAGATGGAATTCCAAACTACCTTGACAAAGAAACCAATACCGGGAAAAATCAGGTTACCGATATAAGTGGTAAGGCTATAGATCAATCCAAAATTTCCCTATCAGCTAAAGATACCACTTCTTACTTAAGACGGGATGTAACAGAAGAATTGATTATGCGTCCAATTGGAGCCCCTGACAATTCCAAATTCACCGTACATGTTGGAACCTATGGCAAAAACATGACCAATCGTTTAATGATCAAATTAAATTCGATTGAAGGTTTGGTTGAAACCAAAATCAATGATAGTTTAACGGTTTACACTATTGGATCCTACAGTGATTTTAAACAGGCCGAAGCACGTCAGAATCAATTATTAGAGGCAGGTTACGATCAGGCCTTCAGTGTTAATTCCACCAAGTTAACCAAGGTGTCAACCGATTTGAATAAGTTAGCCGGAGACCCATCTGAATTTACGAACCGCCGCAAAGAAATTAACGATTCTTTGGAACGGGAGCGTAATAAACCCAAGGAAGATGTATTGTTATTTAAGGTAGAATTAACCGAATATCGTTTACGAATTGGTTTGGAAAAAATTGCTCCTTTAATTGCAACTTACGGGGTTGAAATGCATACTACAACAGGTGGATTGAAAAAATATACCATAGGTGGTTTCAAAACACCGGAAGAGGCTGAAAAACTTAGGGAAGAAGTAATTAAGCTAGGTTTAAAAGATGCCAAAGTTGCCGCTTACCTCAACGATTTGTTCATCGAAATGAACGAAGCGATGGAGAAATACAAAGGCAAAAAATAGACATGAAACCAATGTGGTTACCCTTGATTTTGTGGGCTACCTTTTTGATCCGGCAAACGGAGAATAAAAAAGTAACCGGGCAAAAACAGGAACCAAGTAAAGAACAAGGCAAGCAGGAGTTAAAACCTAAAACCAATTCAACCAAACCGGATAGTACTTCCGGAAAGAAAGAAGAATCCGTTCCGGCTGCTAAACCAACGAATCCAAGACAAGACCCTTCCGTTACCAAACTTAAAAACACCAGAAGGGTTGATTTGGACAAGATTAGAACTACCAAGCCCGGCAACGGACGATAACCAACTATTTCTGTAAAAAAATCTTAAGGAAATAGGTTAAGGTAGTGCTCAAAACCGGGCATAGTATTAAATTGTTAGGAACATGCAATAGACTTTGGGCTTGCACCTCGGGCAACGATAGAGGCAAGTAACCCACAGGCAACCGCAGCCTTTTGGCGGAGGGTGACGAGGATTACAGCCGATAGCGTGACCCGAAGCCCGATGCAGGTTTTTGGCGTTCAACTGCATTTGTTTAGGGCGAAGGGGGCCCGCCTAGTAAAAATAAACCTAATTTCTGGTATTGGCAGTAGCCTTAATACTCAATACATACCGGTAAACAGCGTCCTTTTGGGCCTGATTAAACTCGGCCTTTTGGGCCATATCGTCCATAATTTGCTTCCACTCCGTAACCGAATGCCTGGAAATATTTTTTGCTTTATGACAATTGATGCAGGCGCCAGCAGTGTATAACTGAAAACCCTGATTTAACTGGTCCATGGTGGCATCTTGAAAATGAGGCAAAATAGCACTTAACTCAGCCATAGTCGGGCTATAAACGCCTTTGGGCAACTCAACGGAGGTTTCACTACCCATCCAGGGATTAGAAACAGAGCCTTCCTGAACCGGAGGCGGAGAAGCAGGCGTATCGACGGTTGTCTTACTTGGAGTTTTACAAGCTGAAAAGCCAATTATAAACCCTCCAACCAAGGAAATACAGGCAAATTTTTTCATTTACTGTTAATCAGAATCCAAATGTAAACGAGGAAGGCAAGGTAAACTTAAAAACCAGGTAATATTAACCACTTTTAACCCTTATAAGCAGATGGAGTGATAAATCGAATGAGTAAAGTTGTTCTTTCATTGCTTTCCAAATTAAGATTGATTTCATGGAGGAACGAAAGAGGAATGGCAAGTTTGAAAAAACCTATTAAAATGATATCAAGGAATTATCCCCTGTTCGAAATTAACTTTTGTTAATCTCCATGGATTTTGGTTGTTACACTTTTGCGTCATCAAAAATCCCATTATGATAAGAAAAACACTTGCCTTCTTTATTCTAAGCATTTCTTCTATTTCGTACCTGCACTCTCAAAATGTAGGCGTTGATGTAGCCAATCCACAGCAAAAACTTGATGTAGCCGGCGGACTAAGAATTGGTATGACCTCTGTGGGTTTAGCCGGAAGTATTCGCTGGACCGGTTCGGCCTTTGAAGGACACAACGGAACAGCTTGGTTGCCATTGGGCTCAGGTTCAGGTGGAGCTACCGGACCTACAGGACCTACCGGGGCGACTGGTTCACAAGGAGCAACCGGAGCAACCGGAGCTACAGGGGCTACCGGATATCTTACGAATGGGTCTGCGGCAGGAAATACACCCTATTGGAACGGCTCGGCCTGGGTAACCAATACCAGCAATATTTTTAACAACGGAGGGAATGTTGGAATTGGAACTACCAGTCCAACCAATGCTAAATTACATGTGGAAAATCCCGGACGATCTACTATAGCTCGCTTTGGAGGAAGCAATCCTACCTATTTAATGGCTAATTATCCGGTTCTGGGGTTTAATGCCTATTATGGAGGTTCATCCTGGAATTTTGGAACAACCGGATATGGAGGATTAATTGGTATGAGTCCGAACAATGGTCGTATTTTTATAAGTACCAGTTCAGTTTCCGGAGCTGCAGACGGAACGGCAACTATGACCGATGTTATCAATATTTTGAACAATGGAAAAGTAGGAATAGGGGAAACTTCTCCCAATGCATTGCTAACAGTTGGGGCGGCCATGTCCAATAATGTTAACCCTCAACTAAGTGTAAACACAACAGGCAATATACCAGTCCTAATTGGAGAAACAACCAACAATAAAGGAGTGATGTTGGGCTATGCCGGTAATGATGTTCAAGGAAGAAGCGGTAATAGTCTGATTCAAAATTCCGATTTGGTTTTAAACGGATATGGAGGAAATGTGGGAGTTGGAAATTTTACCCCGGGTGCAAAATTGGATGTAGCGGGTAAAACTAAAACAACGACTCTGCAAATGACCTCCGGAGCGGCGGCCAACTATGTATTGCAAAGCGATGCCTCCGGAAATGCAAGCTGGGTTGCACCAACTGCACTGACTGTTACTGAAAATGATCCACAAGTTTCATCAGCCACTTCCAATGCTGTGCCTAAATGGAACGGAACTAGCCTGACAGATGGAACCATTACCGACAATGGCAATGTGGGAATAGGTTCCACTACCCCATCTGAGAAGTTGGATGTGGTTGGTAAGACCAAAACCACCACTTTGCAAATGACCAATGGAGCAGCCGCAAACTATGTTTTGCAAAGTGATGCCTCCGGAAATGCAAGCTGGGTTGCTCCAACTGCACTAACAGTTACCGAAAATGATCCACAAGTATCTTCTTCCACCTCCAATACCGTTCCTAAATGGAATGGAACAACCTTGACAGATGGAACCATTACCGACAATGGCAATGTGGGAATAGGTTCCACTACCCCATCTGAGAAATTGGATGTGGTAGGTAAAACCAAAACCACCACCTTGCAAATGACCTCCGGAGCCGCAGCCAACTATGTATTGCAAAGCGATGCCTCCGGAAATGCAAGCTGGGTTGCACCAACTGCACTTTCTGTTACCGAAAATGATCCACAAGTATCTTCTTCCACCTCCAATACCGTTCCTAAATGGAATGGAACAACCTTGACAGATGGAACCATAACCGACAATGGCAATGTGGGTATAGGTACTGTAACTCCATCTGAAAAACTAGAGGTAGCAGGCGCAATAAAGGCAACCGGAGGCGCCACTTTTGGAAATAATATACAAGTTAATGGGAATTTTTATTTAGAAAACACCAACGGTACAGGAAGTGTTCTTCCTTTTAGACTGGATGGGTTTTCAGATAAATTATATGTAATTGCGGAAAGCCAGGCCGGTGGACCAAGTGGAACAGAGATTCGTTTCCGTACCGCATCTTCCTCTGCTTCTGCTTCAGATAAGATGGTAATTAACAAAGATGGAAATGTGGGTGTTGGAAACATGTCGCCTACGGAGAAATTAGATGTTTCAGGAAAAACCAAAACCACCACCTTGCAAATGACTTCCGGCGCAGCAGCTAACTATGTATTGCAATCCGATGCATCCGGAAATGCTACCTGGGTTGCACCAACTGCATTAACAGTTACCGAAACCGATCCACAGGTTTCCTCAACCACTTCCAATGCTGTGCCCAAATGGAACGGAACCACCCTCACCGATGGAACTATAACCGACAATGGCAATGTGGGAATTGGCTCTGCTACTCCTTCCGAGAAATTGGATGTAGCTGGCAAAACCAAAACCACCACCTTGCAAATGACCTCCGGTGCTGCGGCAAACTATATATTGCAATCCGATGCATCCGGAAATGCGACCTGGGTTGCACCAACCGCATTGACCGTAACCGAAACCGATCCACAGGTTTCCTCAGTAACTTCCAATGCCGTACCCAAATGGAACGGAACCACCCTCACCGATGGAACTATAACCGACAATGGTAATGTGGGAATTGGCACTACGGCACCTGCAGCCCAATTGCATGTGAATGGAACTTCTCAAACCGACGGCAATGCTTATTTTGCATCAAGCCTTGGGGTTGGAACTTCGACACCAACCAATGCTCAGATTCAATTAGGTAACAGTTCAGGAACCCAAGCCCGATTTGGAGGGAATAATCCGTTGTATATCATGTCAAACTATCCAGTTGTTGGATTCAATACGTATTACAACAATTCGGCCTGGCGCTACAGTAATACCAATTTTGGTGGTTTAATAGGGATGGAAACTGGAACAGGACGAATTTTTATCAGTTCAAGCACCACTTCCGGAACTTCCGGATCTGCGGCAAATATGACCGATGTTATAAATATAATGCCATCTGGAAACATTGGAATTGGAACTACTGCTCCGACTGCAACACTAGATGTAACAGGCAAAACAAAAACCACCAATTTACAAATCACTTCCGGCGCAGCAGCTAACTATGTATTGCAATCCGATGCATCCGGAAATGCGACCTGGGTTGCACCAACTGCATTAACAATTACCGAAAGCGATCCACAGGTTTCCTCAACCACTTCCAATGCTGTACCCAAATGGAATGGTACCACCCTCACCGATGGAACCATAACCGACAATGGCAATGTGGGAATTGGTTCAGCTACACCTTCCGAGAAATTGGATGTGGCAGGAAAAACCAAAACCACCACCTTGCAAATAACCTCCGGTGCTGCGGCAAACTATGTATTGCAATCCGATGCGTCCGGAAATGCTACCTGGGTTGCACCAACTACATTGACTGTAACGGAAAGCGATCCACAGGTTTCATCAACCACTTCCAATTCAGTACCTAAATGGAACGGAACCACCCTCACCGATGGAACCATTACCGATAACGGAAATGTGGGAATAGGAACGGTAAGTCCATCTGAAAAATTGGAAGTTGCCGGTTCATTAAAAACCAGTGGAGGAGCTACATTTGGAAATAATGTTCAGGTAAACGGGAATATTTACCTAGAAAACAACAGTGGTACAGGAAGTGCACCTCCTTTTAGGTTGGATGGCTTTTCAGATAAATTATATGTCGTAGCAGAAAGCCAGCCCGGTGGTCCAAATGGAACCGAAATCCGTTTCAGAACTGCAAGTTCCTCTACTACTGCCTCAGATAAAATGGTCATTAATAAAGATGGGAATGTTGGGATTGGCTCGGTTTCCCCTTCTGAGAAATTAGAAATTAATGGTAAGACAAAAACAACTGACTTGCAATTGACTTCCGGCGCGGCAGCTAATTATATCCTGCAAAGCGACGCATCGGGAAATGCTTCCTGGGTTAATCCCAATACGGCCATTGCACCTAATAAATTACAAGATGCTGATGCCAATACCAAAATTGAAGTAGAAAAAAACTCCAATGAAGATAAAATTCGTTTTTCAATGGCCGGAATTGAATATTTAGTGATGGACAAAGGTCATTTTTATACTTCCAACACAGCAGGTAATACCTGGTTTGGAGAGCAATCCGGTCAGAACTTCAGTGTAGGTTCTACTACATACAACTCCTATTTTGGTTTCAAATCCGGATTTACAGCCACTACCGGAGCTGAAAACGTAGCTATGGGTGCCCAATCCTTAGCTTTTAACAATACCGGAAGTTACAATACGGCATTAGGCACTTATGCTATGCGTTCAACTACAGGATCGGGTTCTACTGCAGTTGGTCATAATGCATTATTTAATAATCAGGGAGGATCAGACAATGTGGCATTGGGTAGAAATGCAGGTTATGCAACCACTACAGGAACCGGAAACATTTTTCTGGGAACCAATGCCGGTTATTATGAAAATGGAAGCAATAAATTGCATATAGACAATGCTCAAACTACTACTCCATTAATTTACGGAGATTTTAGCAGTGATTTTATTACTGTTTTCGGAAAACTGGCAGTAGGTACTTCTTCACCAAGTTCCGATTTTTCTTTTGGTGGAGATGGAACAACGGATCGTAAAATTGCCATGGAACGTAATACAACAGTAGCGGATGGAAACGACTTAACTATTCAGTCGGGAGGAGCGGCAGTTGGAGTTACCAATGCCAGCGGTGGTAATTTAATTTTAAACAGTGGTATTTCAACCGGCAATGGCAGTGCTGCCAGCTCCATTGTATTTGGAACCGCCAGTCCTGGTGCATCAGGTACTGCCAACCGCAACCCATCAGAAAAAATGCGGATTACCGCAGCAGGAAATATTGGAATTGGAACTTCGGCTCCTTCCAAAACCCTGGATGTACTGGGTAAAGTTGGTATTTTCTCCGGAAGAAACAACGACCCAACCATCCGAGGCTTATCAAACGGAGCTTGGTTTCGTATTGGTGGTTCAGATGCAGGTTTGGCACTTTGGGGTAACAGTGCAGCAGAAACAGATGAATCGCCCGGTTTGTTTGTTAGCAGCAGTAATAATGTGGGCATTGGAACTACCAATGTCACCAAAGCAAAATTAGAAGTTAATGGTTCCCAAACTACCACCCTTAGCTATGGCTACCTCAATAGCAGTGCCAATACAGGTACCGCTTCCAACCAATCTACCTTTTATTCCATTTATGCTTCTGCCCGAATTGCTGCAACCGAATTCAATGCCTATTCCGATGCCCGAATCAAAAAGATAAAAGGGCTATCCAACAATGAAGAAGATCTTCAACGACTATTAGGTATCCAAATTACCGATTATACCTTAATAGATACCATTGAAAAAGGAAACAACTCCTATAAAAAGGTAATCGCCCAACAAGTAGAACAAGTATTCCCACAGGCGGTAAGTACCATGACCGATGTTATTCCCAACATCTATCAATTGGCTGATATTCAAAACGGTAAAATCAACTTAAACAATACCCTTAAAGCCGGTGATAAAGTGAAACTTATCTTCGAAAGCGGTACTGAACTACTTCAGGTAACCGAGGCTACCCCGGGTTCTTTCCGTGTAGAAAGTCCTAAATGCGGAAAAGTGTTTGTTTATGGGGTTGAAGTAAATGACTTCCACACCGTTGATTACGAAGCACTTTCAACCTTAAACATTTCAGCCACACAGGAGCTCTTTAAAATGATTACCCGCTTAAGCAGTGAGAACGAACTTCTGAAAGACCAAATGGCAACATTCTCCAGCGATATAGAACAAATTAAGGCTCAAATTGGCTTACAACAGGGAGTGAAATCAGGCAATGAATCTGCTTCCATGACTACCAATTAATTCAGTTGTTCATTCATCACTGTAAAACAAACATGAAAGCAGGAATTTTAATCTTTTTAACCTCTGCTACCCTGGTATTAACAGGCAAGGCTCAATTGGTTAATCAAACAACCCTGACCATTCAATCGGGTGTGAATTTGTATGTGGAAGGAAACGGACAAAACCAAAACGGGGCAACCATTCAAAATGCCGGAACCCTGCATTTAAAAGCCAACTTTTCCAATTCAGGCACCTCCTTGGTTGCAGGTAAAGTTATTGCTGATGGCACTTCCGGCTCCCAAACTTTGACCGGAAATTCCAACTTCCATACTTTGGAAATTGACAATTCCAATGGAGTTTCGGTAAATTCAGGAGCCACCGTTGGAATTGTACCCACAAACGCTGTTGGTTCACTTAACTTGAAATCTGGCACCTTTACTGCGCCAGCCGGAGCCGTAACTCTACAATCAAACAGCAATGGCACTGCTTACCTCGACAACTTTTCATCGGGTATGAACGGAGTATATAACCCCAGCTCCTTGCTTACCGTGCAGCGCTATGTACCCGGTTCTACAACCTATCATTATTTAAGCACTCCGGTTAGCGGAACGTTTATTAGCGACTGGTCCGACGACTTTACCATACAGGGACAAGATGGGTTTGTAAATGACGGTGTTACCAATACCATTCCATGGCCAACCCTTTGGCGCTATGAAGAATCTAATCCGAATGCCAACATGATGGTAGGTTGGATAGCCACCACCGGTGCCTCCAATCCCATCGATCGGGTAAGGGGTTATGCCTGTATGTTTAGTGGTACAACCGTTGATGTTTTAGGCACGGTAAGTCAAACCACTCCAACCCGACCTATCACACATACCACCTCCACCCAGCCATTATCTGACGGATGGAATTTAGTTGGCAACCCTCATCCATCTATGCTGGATTGGGATTTGGTTTACTCCCAAAACTCGTCGCTTGTCTCGGCAATTATTTACCAATGGAAGGTAAATCAATATGTTTCCTACAATGCTCTCACCGGCGTTTCCATCAATGGAGGAAGCGACAAAATTGCATCTTCACAGGGCTTTTTTATCCGATGCAATAGTTCAGGCAGCTTTTCCATTCCCGGTTCTACCCGAATCACCGGTACCAATGCCCCTTTCTTCAAACAGGAACAGCCTGAATGGCCTTTCCTTCGTTTGGGCATAGGAAGAAACCAGGCTCTATCGCATGAAGATGGCGATTGGGACGAAACGGTGGTTTACCAGGATTTACATTCCTCCGACGAATTAGACGAATACGGTGATGCACCAAAGTTCCTTTCTGAACAATCTCCGGCAATTTCCATTTATACACTCGAAGAAGAAACACCTTTAACCATGAATGCCTTGAAGCATTTTCAAACGGAAAAAACAATCCCCATAGGTGTTAAAGTAACAGCCAGCGGAGCTTACAACTTTTTACCTACCGAATTGTTGAATACAGGAGGAATGAAAATAATTTGGGAAGATCGTCTTCAAAAGAATTCCGTGGTATTGGAACCAGGAAAGCCTATCCAGGTTTTGATAGGAAAAGATGAGGCAGAAACCGGACGTTTTTTTCTTCGTCTTTCCAATGCCGAAAATCCGGAAAACAATTCTACTCAGCCCGATTTGTTAATGTTCTTAAGTCAAAACCAACTTCACCTAATTCGAAGCCAAGGGCTAGAACCTGCAACCATAGATTTGGTTAATTTATCCGGACAAGTGGTGACTTCCTATCGGGTAGGTTCCGAACCTGATTATACCATTTCATGCGAGAATTTGTCCCAGGGAATATATCTGGCCAGGTATCAGCAAGGCGAAAAGGTGGTAATCAGAAAAGTGGTATTGGAATAGGACTAAACTTTTTAACAAAAGGCATTTAGCGAAATTATTTTCAGAATGTTTGGCAAGGGCTGTAGTCGATTAGCTTTGCTACGTGGTTCAAGATACCGGTAAAGTTTTTTCGGTCGATTCGCTTCATCAGGCAGGTGATACCGCTTTGGTTCAAGTTAAGCCGGCCTTGCCTGTAACAAAGCCTGTTCCTGCTCCCAAAAAAATCGAATACACGACTTCCATTTTTAAAAATCATGCATTAGAGCGCTTGCACCCAAGTGGACTCATACGCAACACGGCCCGTGAAGAATGGTTGATTGCCTTATTGGTTCTTATTTTGTCCATTATTGCCTATTTGCGAGTTAGTTACTACCGCCGCTTTACCCAATTAATTTCGGCCTCCTTCGATTTTCAATTGAGTAATCAAATTGTTCGCGAAGAATCGGCACTTACACAACGTGTATCCATTTTTCTGACAGCCATTTTTTGGGTTGCGTTGCCAATTTATCTGTTACAAATAATCAAATATTTCAGAGTACCGGTCTATTTTTCCGGGCCCTATGCCGGTCTGATTGTTTTTTTACTACTGTTAATTCTTGTTGGAATCATGTATGGGATGAAAGTATCATCCATTCGTTTATTAGGTAGTATTTTTAAGGTAGAGAAAGAAACTGAAGCCTATATCTTTAATGTTTTTCTTTATAACAAGCTTTCCGGACTCCTTTTATTACCCATTGTAATTTTAATTCGCTTTATGCCCGAAGATTTTTCCAGGTTTTTTTTTCTTACAGGCCTTGCTATACTTGGTGTTTCATTTTTAGCAAGAGTTGTTAGAGGATTTTTAATCGGATTATCTAAAAAGGGTGTTTCTATCGTTCATTTAGTTTTATACTTTTGCACCCTCGAAATTCTGCCTCTCGTGTTAGTGGCAAAATTTCTGAGCAATCAATTGGGCTAAGTACATTTTAAACAAGGATGGAGAAAGAAATCAAACAAAAAGTAAAAACCATACTGGTTTCTCAGCCAAAACCTGAAACGGATAAAAGTCCGTATTTCGACATGGTAAAAAAGTTCAATGTAAAAATTGACTTCCGACCCTTTATTAAAGTAGAGGGAATACCTGGTTCCGATTTCAGAAAAGACAAGATCAACATCCTGGATCATACTGCAATTATTTTCACCAGCCGCAATGCTGTTGACCATTTTTTTCGTGTATGCAATGAGCTTCGCATCACAGTTCCGGAATCCATGAAGTACTTTTGCATCTCTGAAAGCACTGCCTTTTACTTGCAGAAATACGTAGTTTACCGTAAACGCAAAATATTCTATGGCAAATCCACCTTAAAAGATTTGTCAGAGGTTATTAAAAAACATAAAGAAGAGAAATTCTTACTTCCAAGTACCGACATTTACAAAGAGGAAACTCCTCAAACATTGGAAGAATTTGGAATTTCTTATAATCAAGCTATCATTTATCGCACCGTTGCCAGCGATTTTAGTGATTTGCCCGAACTAAATTACGACATGATTCTGTTTTTTAGTCCGTCAGGCATTCGTTCCTTGTTCAAAAATTACCCCGATTTTAAGCAAGGTGATATTCGCATCGGATGTTTTGGTCATACCACCGCTAAAGCTATTCAGGAACATGGACTTCGATTAGACATTATGGCTCCAAGTCCACAAGCACCTTCCATGACCATGGCATTAGAGAACTACCTAAAAGAGTCAAATAAGAAATAACTCGACCAACTTTTAACTCCAAAGCCTTTAGCACCTAGCGTTCTGAAGGCTTTTTTTTACCTGTTTTTGATTGATCCAAACATCTGCAATACAATTCTAATACGGCTTCTAATACCGAATGTACATTATGTTTAGTCCAATTTTAGGTATTAATTTTTATTGAGAAAATTGGCCTAACATTCTGTATACTCGGCATTTATACCGAATGGACAAAATGTATAGTCCAATTTTATACTTAAATTTTCTTGA
>JAIBAJ010000014.1 GCA_019695265.1 Bacteroidia bacterium
AGTTTTTCTTTATCATCCGCATACTTCTTACTAAGATACTTAGATGCAGCCCACACTCTCCACCATTTCATCTCCTTGGTGTCCTTCATGGATCTTTTCAATTTTTTGTCGGCAACCAAGGAATTTCCATCAATCTCAATAAATTTAATTTTAACCTTTTTTCCTTTCGATATATAAATTTTTAGATCAACGCTATTGGGGGTGGAAGAATCCGGAACTTCTTTGATTGTGACCTTACAATTGGAATGGCCTTTATCAAAGTAAAACTCTTTAATAGTATTGGTAGTGGCCATAATTAAATTGTCTGTAACCACCTTTCCTTTAACCAATTTCACTTTATCGCGAATATCATCCTGATCGGATTTTTTTACACCGGTAAAGCTATAGTTACGAAGCCTAGGCCTTTCGGTAACTGCAATTTCGAGGAAAATAAAACTTCCTTGAATTTTGGTAACAAGGATTTTAACATCTGAAAACAAACCTTGTTTCCAGAGATTTTCAATTGCCTTAGCCAACTTATCACCTGGAACCTGAATTCGTTCACCTTCACTTAAACCAGAAAGCAGTTTAAGTACATTTTTATCCAAGTGTTTAGTTCCTTCAATATTAATTCCGCCGATTTCATATTCTTTTGGTTTAGAATATTCTACGGTACCGGTTGGACTTTTCCCATCACCCTGTGCAAGGGTACTCAAGTTTCCGCCAAGGAAAACCAACCCAAGTAAGAAAAAGAACAAACTACTTAACTTGTTCACTGGTTTTTCCAAATCTACGTTCACGGTTTTGATAATCAAGGATAGCTTCATAAAGTTCGGCACGATTAAAATCGGGCCAAAGAGTTTCTGTAAAATAAAATTCAGCGTAGGATAGCTGCCAGAGTAAAAAGTTACTGATTCGGTGTTCACCACTGGTACGAATCATTAATTCAGGATCAGGCATTCCATTGGTGCAAAGATGCTTTTCAAACAATTGTTCTGTTATGTTTTCCAAGGAAATTTCAGAATTTTTAACTGCTTGAGCTACCTCTTTAACTGCTTTTATGATTTCCCATTTACTACTATAACTTAGTGCCAACACCAAAGTCATTCGAGTATTATTCTTGGTATTTTCAACAGCTTGCATCAATTCTTTCCTGGTTTCTGTTGGAAGAGAGTCCAAATTTCCAATAGCTTGAAGCCTGATATTATTTTTATTGAGCGTTTTGGTTTCAGAATGAATCGTTTTAACCAACAACTTCATTAAGGCATTCACTTCAAATTTTGGTCGATTCCAGTTCTCGGTAGAAAAGGCATAAAGTGTTAAATACTCTACACCTAATTCTGCACAAGCTTCGGTAGTTTCCCTAACCGATCTAACTCCATTCTCATGACCAAATGTTCTGATTCTACCTTGCTTTTTTGCCCATCTGCCATTTCCATCCATCACGATTGCAATATGCCTTGGCAACCGTTTCAGGTCGATTTGGGCTTTCAAATCTTGTTCCATTCCAACCTTACCTATTTAATAGGCCTCTTTCGTTTTAGTATGCTTATAGGCCGCACATCTATCCGGCCTTGATTTAATATTATATGAAATGGTTAATCCCGCAAAAGAATACCAATCTTTTGTTTTTGGATTACCTCGTTGTCTTCCGATATTAGAAACATTAGGTTCATCCGGGTCAGGAATTGTCCGATCAGAAAATGCAGCGGAAACAGCACCATATTGTGCCGCCAATTTTACAGGATCAGCATAATTACCACTTACATCATCCAAATAATCTGTAAAGGTTTTTCTCATTCCCCACTCCAAGCCTATTAATAATCGTTCAGTAAGGTTCATTTTAAAACCAATTCCAAAAGGGATACCAACCTGAGTTAAGGAATACTTCTTCAACTGATTGTCTGGAGTATTTTGGCCTTCGGTACCTAAGGGTTGCAAGGCATAAGTGCCACCTTGAACAAACCTGGCAACACCATCTGAAAAAATATAGGTACTATCTTGTATGGTACCTTTAGGATTAAACTTAAATAAACAAATCCCACCAAACATATAAGGAGTAAATGGTGTTTTTGTATCACCGGGTCTAAATCTCAAAAAATTAAGTTCCAGTGTAGCTGAGAAATCAGCAACTACCGATTTGAAACTTAAATTTCTTGAAATTTGAGCAGGATCTGAGCTCATTGCATCATCAGCTTTTATCCAGCCAATATTCACGCTACCTTTTACTGCCCAATGCCAATTTAGATTATATCTGGCAAAGATACCAAAGGCCGGTTGAGAAAATTTAAAAACCCCTTTTGGATTTAAATCTCCCAAATAGAAAGAAGTTCCACCAAACAGGCCAACCTCAGTGCGTTGAGCTTTTAACAACATAAATGGAAAAACCAAAAACGCAATCAAAAAAATCCTTTTCATTCGAGTTTAAGTGCAATCGATAGGAGACAAATTAGAATTTTGGCAATCCTTTACGTGTTGATTTTAAGCGATAGTTTACTGAGAAATTAAGAAACATATACGAATCTAAGTCGGTTGGGTCGCCTCGTTGTTGATTCGGACAAGTTTGACAATTTTCAATCCCATCCGGAGAAGCGTGATAAACATCACCGGCATAGTTAATTTTGGTGCCAAGGCTAGGGTCTGACAAATCAGCGGAGGCATCGCCGAACTGATCTCTCAACATACTTTTATCGAAATAAGTTGTTGAAACATCATCAATGTAATCGGTGAATGTTTTCCGAATTCCATATTCCATTCCAATGCTAATTTGTTTATTCACATTGTAACGAACTCCCAAACCATAAGGAATTACCAATTGAACAGGGGAATAGGCTGGTCTTGAATCAACTAATGTTTGACCTTCCGTATGCAAAGGACGCAAAGAATACCATTTACCATCCAGTTTACCTCTTGGATTAAACCACATACCGCCAATTCCAACAAATCCATAGAAATACACTTCGCTGCCTTTTTTACCGCGACCTTTCACCCTTCTAACTTTATATCGGCTTCCTATACTTTCTCTCATCCAAGAAAACTCTAATTGAATATCCAACTCAACAACGGGGGACCGAAACATTAAATTGCGATTATTTCTATATTTTTCCTGAGTTAGCCTATCCTCTCCTCTTAGACGGGCATATAATAACTGACCTCTCAATGCAGTAAATTCAGTAAGTTTATAACGCATACCAACGCCCAAAACATACCTGGTCATCGCTATCTCTAAGTCTTTATAATAATTTGTCCCTATTTGATTAGCTCCACCTAACTCACCAAGGAAGTTACTGGCACCTAAAATGAAACTAGCCTCATAACGTTGACGTTTCCAACGCTGAGCTTGGGTTTCGGTTGATAAAGAAACACCTACGACTATAGCTGCCAATAAAGGTAGAAGTACTCTTTTTGTCATGGCCTAAAATTAATTACTCGTTTGCTAAAACAGCAAAAGTAATCAAAAAATCCTGACACTTACAAATTAATGGCCGAATGGAAATAAGATAATATAAACTACCTCTTTTCCAGTCTCCAACCAACATCTAAAATACAAGGCAATGGGTCTACGCGCATGGCTTGCTCGATTTCAAAAGTATAAGTACCCTTCTGCGGAAATCGAACATTCTTTTTGAATAAAATTCGGTTATCCCAAATATCTCCTAATCCGTCACCAAGCCATTGACCTTTCTCATTCGCTAATATACACTCCAATGTATCTTTGGCTTGCTTTCCATTAGGGAAAGTAGTATTCACAAACAAAAAAATATTATTATAAGGATAACAACTTGAATTTCGCAAGTTCAGGTAAACATCCGTATTTTGAAGGGTATCTTCAATTACTACAGAAAACTTAGGCTTTTGAGCAATTTTCCATTGGCTTCCTTCTATTTCTTGATTTTCATCAAACATTGCCGGATTTCTGCAAGAACCCAATAAAACAAATGTACAAGAACTTAATATCAACCATTTTCTCATTTTCCAACCGTTTATTTGGCATATTGTGCATTTACTTCATCCGAAGTTGGCAACAACAATTCTGTATTATTAGATGGTCTTACCCATTTCAAAATCTTCCCAGTGCCAACACAGGCATAGGCCGAAACACTATCCTTAGGTGCTAGTTTTTTAAAGGAATAATATCTCCACCTTTTAGTATTTTCTTGCACACAAACCACCGCATCAATGGTTTCATCACAAGTATTCCTTAAATATACTTTGTAGGTATCTTTAGCCATCTGACAGCTATTACAGGTCTCTCCCCAATTGAACCGGTACTTAACCAAACAATTGTTCCATTTATCATCCTGAGGAAAGTTCTTAAAGGATTGCAATACAAAGAAACCCAGCATAAGCAAGGTGAATGCGGAAGTAATTTTCTTAACCATGGAAAATTTTTACGAAAGTAATTTAGTTCCGTTGCAAAATTCAAGCCAGTAAAAGTAATTTTGCCCACAATTGTGTGTTAGCCAATGAAAAAATATTTTCAAAAAGGATGGAATTATCTCTGGAAGGGTTTATTACTGTTTTTTGTTTCAACCACTTTGGTGACAATCATTTACCGATTTGTCCCCATACCTCTTACTCCACTTATGGTAATTCGATTAGTTGAACAAGGCTTCAATGGAGAACCACTAAAATTAAAAAAAGACTGGGTAAGTTATGAAGAGATTTCTCATCACATGCCCCTAGCGGTGGTAGCATCTGAAGATCAATTGTTCTTAGACCATTATGGCTTTGATCTGAAAGCAATAGAAAAAGCCATCAAAAACAACAAAAAGAAACGCAAAAAAACCATCAAAGGCGGAAGTACTATTAGTCAACAAACCGCCAAAAATGTTTTCCTTTGGCAAGGTAGAACCTGGCTGAGAAAAGGATTAGAAGTTTATTTTACTCTTCTAATCGAAACCTTTTGGAGCAAAGAGCGGATACTGGAAGTTTATTTGAATGTGATTGAAATGGGTAATGGCATTTATGGTGTTGAAGCAGCATCTGAAACTTATTTCCACAAACATGCTTCTAATTTAAATGCAGGCGAATGTGCTGCTATTGCTGCTATTTTACCCAATCCAAGAAAATGGAGTCCCAAGAAACCTAACGGCTACATTAGCAGAAGAAAAAGTTGGATTTTAAGGAACATGCGTAATATTGAAATACTCGAATTTGAGGAAGAATCAACCAAGGAGTAATTCCAAATCCACCGAAGAATTCAACTTTTCAGAACACTTAAACCAATTTTATTTTATAAATAGTCCAAAGGCAATTTATAAATTTAGATTGGTAAATGCCGAGGATACAGAATGTTAGGCCAATTTTTTCAAATAAAATTAATACATAAAATTGGACTAAACATAATGTCCATTCGGTATTGCATGGAATAGCGGAATCATTGCCTGGAGCTTTCTGAATTAATACACTCTTTAGGATAGACTTTTTATTAAAATTCCTTGTATGCGGGCCCCTTCCGCCCAATTCTATTTTATGCTAAACCCAAACAGCCTGCACGGGCTTCAGGTCACGCTATCGGCTGTAGTCCAAGCCCACTCCGCTAAACGCTGCGTTGGCTTGGAGCTACTTGCCTCTATCGTTGCCCGAGGCGCAATCTATTAGTGTATTTTCTAATCCGACTATTCACGGTATCTATTAGGTTTCTGCAAGTAATTCATGGTGTTTTAACCCAAAATTGTCATAAGTAATTTTAAACTACATTTCGAGACAAGTGTTAGTGAGGTTTTCAAGTAATCTTTACCGAGAGAACATTATGTAATATCAATTTATATATTAATTTTCTTTTGAAAAATTGTTATAACATAATGTATCCTCGGCACTAACTATCACTAGCTCGGGGTTAACCCGAATCTTCCCACATCCCATCGCAGTTGTCATTTGTTCACTTCGTTTCAAATGACAATTTCGGCATAAAGGCAAGGGTTCTAGTCAAACTTTTAAGTGAATAAACAGGGAACTTTTCTGAAATCAAAAACCGCCCTCAAATCCTTGTATTGGAAATAGTTGGAAGCCCAAATTGAATTCTTAAGCAGATGTTGAGCAAAAAATCCTTCCAACTAGTTAAAATAATTGACGACTTAAATCCTGAATAAAAATGATTGGAGGGTGTTTCATCAAACACTACTTAGGCAATTGCAAAAAAAGCTTCAGACTTGGATTAAGGCAAAAATTGAGATTTATCCATGCCAAGCCATTCTAAGGCAGTTTTATGCAATAGCCATTCTTTTTCTTCGGTAGTAAAAGCCATTTTTTTAATCATGGAACCAGGCACCTCTTCTCCTAAAGGAAATGGATAATCCGACCCTAAACAAACCTTTTTAAAACCAACCATTTCGACTAAAAATTCGAGTGTTTTTGGATCATGTACCAAGCTATCAAAGTAAATTCTTTCCAAGTACTTTCTGGGATTGGTAGGGTTGTCAATAGCCACCAAATCAGGCCGACAATGAAATCCATGTTCAATTCTACCCAAGGTTGCAGGAAAGGAACCTCCACCGTGAGCAAAGGCAAGCTTTAGTTTTGGAAACTTCTCCAACACCCCACCAAAAAGCAATGAGCAAATGGCACGACTAGTTTCAGCAGGCATGCCAACAAGCCAAGGTAGCCAGTACTTTTTCATTTCTGTTTCACCCATCATTTCCCAAGGATGGATAAAAATAGCAGCACCCATTTTTTCTGCCATCTCCCAAACCGGATAGAATTTAGGCTCATTCAAATTTTCTTGATTAACGTTTGATCCTATTTGAACTCCCCTTAATCCAATCTCCATGCAACGTTTTAATTCCTTACTTGCCATGCCCGGATCTTGCATTGGAATAGTACCCAATCCAACAAATCTTTTGGGATTGGCCCTAACTATCTCGGCAATATGATTATTCAAGAACCTACTAATTTCTAAACCATCTACTGGCTTTGCCCAATAACTAAACATTACCGGAATGGTGCTTAAAACCTGAACATCCACCTGATGTTTATCGCACTCATGAATTCGATCATTTGGCTCCCAACAATTGGATTCAATCTCCCTGAAGAAGGTATCGCCTTTATACATTTTAGCGCACCCGGAATCCAGATGCTCTAGTCGAATAAAATCGCCACCACCGAATTTTTCTTTGAAATTCGGAATTTCCTTTGGCAAAATATGGGTATGGATATCAATGGTAAACACAGAGCAAAGGTAGGCAGAAAACGAGGTTTATTCGCTTAATTCACCCCAAGCTAATTTTTGAGGGGCAACTACGGGATTAATCCGAAACATTTTTCCACCCGGCAATTCTACATGAAAATCTGTCCAACCGCTACCGGGAATGGAACTTCTAGGATCAGGGCGATAATAATCTGTTGAAATTATCTGTGCGCCACTAGCAACTGCGGCATCCCTATTGGTATAATCTCCGGTTCTGGCCTCATCTGTATCTGAATCACTTCTTGTTCGAACAATAAACCCTTTTGTAACTGCTTCTTGAATTTCAGATTGATCTGAAACCGGGTTATTTAAAATAACAAAGGCGGAATAGTTACTTTGAATATCACCTGCATAGACGAAAGAAACTCTGCCTTCCAAATTTTCGTTTTGCCCGAGGTAAGTATCTACACAAGCACCTTCCATTATAAACACAATTTTACCTCTCATATCCTTTAGCATTGGCCAATTCCCTGCCATAGCCGCATCTCTAAGCGTCGGAAATGTCCCACGAAGTTCATCCGGGGTAAAAACCTTTTCCAAACCACTACCAAAAACTTCCTTAATTTCAGCATCAAAAGCCAAAACTGCTGCCTCATCGTAGGGTATAGCTTGTGTAAAAACCAAACCTGGTACCGGAAAAGGTAATGCAGAAGTTACATAACTAGCCGGAGTTTCATCCTTAGTCTCAATATTTACAAATATCGGAATATGGTTAGGATGTGAGTCACTCCAATCCTTTAAAGCCTGAATGCCCGATTTAAAACTATAGTAATTGGTATTGTAGTCCAAATCGGGTATATGCAACATCTTAAATCCCGGTTGTTGCAACTCCTGGATACCAGAACTAACAGGCTTTTGAACCAAAATATTCCCTTGACGGTTATAAAATTGCCCTCCATTAGGATCATTAAATATATCCAATTCCAATCCTCTTACTTGGTAATCTCCTAGTTGTTCAGGTATTGGTAAATGACTATAATCCCAACCATCCGGATCCAAACTTGAAGGCAATAAGCTTTTTATATTCTGAACAAAGTCAAAAATTGCTGCATCTGTCTTCACTCTATAACTATTATGACTGGCAATAACCTGTATTTCATTCAATCTTAAAAATGAGGTAGAGTCAATTGTTGGCTTTATAACACCATTATTCCCAATGGCATTTATATCTCCTAAGTCGGTCAAACCCTGATCGTGTTTGCATGAAAAGAACAACAAGGTATATAATCCCAAAGCGGAGCATTTCGTAATAATATTCCTATATCTCATTTCTAATTTTTATGCCTCCAAATTAAGAATTTATCAATATATCGGTAACATTAATTTCACATTAAGTCAATCGCCCTCAAATGCAACAATATTGCATTATTTTAAAAACCAATACATTTATCCCGTAAATTTGCGGCTGTGTCAGCTAAAAATCATCAACACGTAACAAAGGAACCAATCCAAAGTGAAAGTTCACATGACCACCATTCCCATAGTCATGAATTGCAACTTCACGATTTACATGAAAAGAAAACCAAATGGGTAGTAATCCTATCTTCCATTACTATGATGATAGAAATTGGAGCTGGATACCTATCTCATTCAATGGCCTTATTAGCCGACGGCTGGCACATGAGTTCCCATGTCCTAGCACTTGGATTAACCTGGATTGCTTATCGGGTCATTAAAAATTGGAAAAAGAAAGGACAACAAACAGGAGAGCATAACAAAGTTTTATCGCTAAGTGGTTATACAAGTGCCGTCATTTTAGCGGTAGTTGGAGGGATGGTATTAATTGAGTCTTTGGAAAGATTAATTAACCCGGAAGTAGTAATTTACGGTGAAGCCATGTTGGTTGCAGGCATTGGATTAATTGTCAACAGTATATCCACATTTATCCTTCACCACGACCATCACCACGGAGATCACAACATTCGAGCAGCATACATGCATGTTTTGGCAGATACTCTTACCAGCGTTTTAGCCATAGTAGCATTATTCCTTGGCAAGACCTTCCAAATAGCCTGGATGGATGCAGTTGCAGGAATAGTTGGGGCGTTGGTTGTATTAAATTGGGCCATTTCTTTGTTAAAATCATCGGCTAAGGATTTATTAAACTATAAATCAAAGCAATAAATATCCAAATCCGGATTTTACCTTTATTAAAAATTCTTAGTTAATAATTTCTTAAACATCCTCAAACGAGGGGTTGGAGCACAGGTACTTTTGTTAGCATCAAGAATTGGACACGTTGTTCAGTTCTTATAACGAAACAAAACCTAATGTCCATGCTACAATTTGATTTACCACAAAACAACGGAACATCATCCATCATTAAAGTTATTGGTGTTGGAGGAGGAGGCAGCAATGCAGTTAATCACATGTTTAAACAAGGTATTAAAGGAGTTGACTTTGTGGTATGCAATACAGATTCTCAAGCCTTAGAAACCTCACCTGTAGAAAGAAAAATACAACTAGGCTCAAGTTTAACCGAAGGGAGAGGTGCAGGAGCAAAACCAGAAGTTGGAAGAAATGCCGCATTAGAAAATATTGAAGATATCAAAAAGATTCTTGGAGATAATACCAAAATGGTTTTTATCACTGCAGGAATGGGCGGTGGTACTGGCACTGGTGCTGCACCAGTGATTGCTGCAACTGCAAAAGAAATGGGCATTCTAACGGTTGGTATAATTACCATTCCTTTCCATTTTGAAGGCCCAAAACGTAAAACCTATGCTGATTCCGGTTTGGAAGAACTAAGCAGAACCGTAGATACGCTCCTGGTTATTAGCAATGAAAAAGTTCGATTGTTGTTTGGTAATTTGAAAATGAGTGAGGCATTTGCCAAAGCTGATGACATTTTAACAACTGCTGCAAAAAGCATTGCTGAATTAATTACCGTAAGTGGTTATATCAACGTAGATTTTGAAGATGTAAAAACCGTAATGACCAACAGCGGGGTTGCAATTATGGGAAGTGGAAAGGCCAGTGGCGCCAACAGAGCTTCAGATGCCGTAAGAAACGCATTGGAATCTCCATTGTTAAACGACAATCATATTACCGGAGCAAGCAATATTCTTCTGTTTATTTCAAGTGGTTCTGAAGAAATAACCATGGATGAAGTTTCAGAAATTACCGATTACATTACCCAACAAGCTGGCACTAATACCGATATCATTTGGGGAAATGGCATCGATGAAACCCTAGGAGATAACATCCTAGTTACGGTAATTGCCACAGGATTTACCAAAAATTCTGAACTAATCAATAGTGTAGCAGCCAAAAAACCTGAAATAATTAAATACAATTTAGGTGCTGAAAAAACCAATTTAAATAGCTTATCCTCTGTATCTCAACCAACTACCACCACTGCAACCAAGGTGGAAATAGTGAAATCAGAAGAAAGTGAAGTTTCCACTAGTTTAAGCAATGAAATTACAGAAACTGTAATTGGAACCATCGAAGTAAAAGAAGTGACCAATACAGTTGAAGAAACAATTAATGAATTAGAAACCACCGACGATTTCAACTTTTCTTTAAAAACAACAGATTCCAATCCAACAGCAATCGAATCTGGTGATAAAATTGTTTATTCATTAACTGATGAAAAGCCTCAAGTTACACCAACCTCATCTAATGAAGTTGATGAAAAAATGAGAATTCACAAAGAAAGAGTTGAACGTTTAAAAGCATTCAATTTCCAACACTTCAATCAAAGAGGACCAAAAGGAATTGATGATTATGAAAAAGAACCGGCTTACAAAAGGAAAAATATGAATTTAGAGAATGTACCTCATTCTTCTGAAAACGTTCAAGGAAAAATGAGTCTAGGTGTGGATGAAAATAACCAAGCTACCTTTGGACAAAATAATTCTTTTTTACACGGCTCTGTAGATTAAGGTATCCAAAATGATTTAAGAAGGCGGATTATTCCGCCTTTTTTATTAACTAAAACTTCCAGAAGAATTCTATCTTTACCTTACATTTTTCCCTAAACGTTAACCGATTAAATGAAAAACTTAGGTCTTACCCTCTTAATGCTATTAATTGCAGGCATTGGTTTAGCTCAAAAAAAGCCATATATGCCTAAAACGAGCACTTTTGAACCAACTTACTTCCCTCCCATCCCAGATTATGCCAATCCAACCAGTTGGGCAAGTTTACCTACTATAAAAGACTTAGCAGATACAGTTCCTAGCACTGAATTGCAAAACAACCAGAATACTGCGCAAGTAGATGTCTTTTATATTCACCCAACAACTTATGTGGAAAAACCAAACGGAAAACATAGTTGGAATGCTGATTTATCAGATAAAGCACTCAATGAAGAAACGGATAAGAATGCCCTGGTATTTCAAGCAAGCATATTCAATGAAAGTTGTAAAATATACGCTCCAAGGTATAGACAGGCTCATATCTTTTCCTTCTTTACCGATAACGGAAAAGAAGCCAATGCAGCTTTTGACACTGCTTATAATGATGTAAAACGAGCGTTTGAATATTATCTAAAATTCCACAACGATGGCAGACCAATTATTATCGCTTCACACACCCAAGGCACAATCCACGCAGTAAGATTATTGCGTGAAAAATTCGTCAATAAACCATTATATAAACAATTAGTTGCTGCTTATGTAGTTGGAATGCCAGTCACTGCTGATACATTAAAGGGTATTCCACCCTGCAAAGCAGAGGATGACTTTGGTTGTTTTGTTTCGTGGGTTACCTACGCCAATGGATATTATCCAAGCACTTATGAATTAGGGGCAAAGCTAGCCCATTGCACCAATCCACTAACATGGAAATCCGAAGACCAAACTTACGCAGAATCAAGTCAGAATATGGGAGGGGTATTAAAAGAATTTAAGCTATTACCCGGACTTTGTGACGCTAAAGTACATCAAGGAATTCTGTGGATTAATCCGCCAGCAGGGGATTTATCCAAAATTGCCAATTTTAATGTGGCAGATTACCACCTATTTTACATGAATATTCGAGAAAATGTGAGTGTAAGGGTAAAAAACTATTTGAAATAATAAAACTTACCCAAAAACCTGCCTAAGAACCTCTTCAATTCGTTTACAAGAAACAACTTGAATTCGAGAAGTCGATGGCAGTTGAAATTTATTATACTGTGATATAAAAATTTTCTCGAAACCTAAACGCTCAGCCTCAGCTACACGTTGTTCGATTCTATTTACCGGCCTGATTTCACCACTTAAGCCTAATTCTGCGGCAAAACAATACTTTCCGGGAATGGCAACATCTTCAGAAGACGAAATTACCGAACAAACTACGGCCAAATCGATTGCAGGATCATCAACCCTTAATCCTCCGGCAATACTCAAAAAGACATCCTTTTGCCCCAATCGAAATCCACATCGTTTTTCCAGGACTGCCAATAACATATTTAACCTTCTTAGGTCAAAGCCAGTCCCACTTCGTTGTGGTGTGCCATAAACTGCAGAACTAGCCAAGGCTTGTACCTCAATCAGCATAGGACGAATACCTTCCAGCATGGCAGAGACAGCTATTCCACTTAAACTTTCGTCACGTTGAGATAAAAAAACTTCAGAAGGATTACTTACTTCACGTAAACCATTGCCTTTCATTTCATAAATGGCCAATTCAGCAGTAGATCCAAACCTGTTTTTTGAAGCCCGAACTAACCTAAACACAAAATTTCTATCTCCTTCAAACAACAATACGGTATCTACCATATGTTCCAAAACCTTTGGTCCTGCAATATTTCCATCCTTGGTAATATGTCCAATTAGAAAAACGGGAATATTACTTTGCTTAGCAAACTTCAAAAACTCAGTTGCACATTCCTTAATTTGAGAAACACTTCCAGGAGAAGATTCTACATCAGGACTCCATACTGTTTGAATAGAATCAATGATAATAATTGAAGGTTGAATCTGCTGTGCGGAATGTAAAATATTTCTACAATTAGTCTCTGTTAAAATATAACATTGATTTTCACCACTCTCAATTCTCTCTGCTCGCATTTTCACCTGCAAATCACTCTCCTCCCCGGTAACGTAAAGCGTTTTGAGCTTTTTCGCTTTCAAGGCTAATTGCAGCAACAACGTACTTTTCCCAATTCCGGGTTCTCCACTTAATAGAACCAAAGAACCGGGAACAAGTCCACCACCCAACACCCTGCTTAATTCTTCATCTGGAAGAGGAATGCGATTCTCCTCTTTTGTAACTATATCGTTAATTAACTTTGGTTGACTACTATTGGGATCAATAGCCTTTTGCCAAGTACCACCCACAGAAGGCTTTTCTAAAACCTCTTCAACAAATGTATTCCACTGAGAACAAGAAGGGCACTTACCTACCCATTTAGGCGACTGTTGCCCACAATGTTGGCAAAACCATACGGTCTTCGTTTTAGACAAGGCAGCAATTATAGACGAAGAAACTCCCTTTGAATCCCACCGGATTTCTGACTAAAAATAACCAGTCTTTGATTATTTAACTTAACTATAGTCCAAGTAGTATTGTAGGCCTCATAAGCTTTATCATTCGTTTGCTCAATTGGTATTCCATCCTTGGTCATCTCAGAAAGAATTAACCTGGTTTCAACAAACAAATCCGCAACTTTATATGCACAGGTAAAACGTTTTATATCCCCATTGGGAGACATGGTAACAGTTCCTCCGGAAAATTCCCAAACTTCCCAACCATTTTGAGGTTCACCATCATCCCCTATCATAGTTGCATTGGAGATAGGTACCATTGCCCAGGATCCCTCCAAATTATTCATTACTGACTTTTTACAGGAAACAGAAACCATAGAGAAAACACCCAATAACAAAATCAATGAAAGTAAAGTCCTTCTTTTCATAACCATGAATTAGATTGCTAAATTACGATTTATTTTATAATCAACCATGGAAGATTCCAAATTCGAACATTCGGCATCTTTATTCCTATTGCTTTTCAAGTTCATTACCTTTGATGAATGTTACGTCGATTTAGCTTCCAATTAATCACCTTGGTGGTATTACTATTCTTGTGTACAACCATAACCACTTGGATTTGGGTAAATAAACAATGGACTATTACTACACTCTTTTTAATTTGTGGAATTGGCCTAATTTGCTACCAGATGATCAACCTGGTGAACTCAACAAACCTAGAACTAAGAAAATTCCTTACTGGTTTTCAAACCAATGATTATTCACAACGGTATTTATCCGAATTCAAAGAAGAAAGTTTCAAAGAATTGTCAAATGCATTTGAATCAGTTTCTAAAGATTTCAGTAAACTTCAAGCTGCACAAGAAAGCAGAAAAATCTTCCTTCAATCTGTTTTGAATCAAGTAGGCATCGGATTTATTTGTTTTGACATGGAAGGAAATCTTGAATTTATTAATCCAGCCTTTCTGAATTTATTTCATATTCCACATTTGTCACATCTAAATGGATTAAGAAAAATTAGAACCGAACTTCCCGAGCTATTTCTTCAACTCAAAAGCGGGCAAACGGAAGCCCTTACCATTCAAACCAGGCATGCATTCCTGAAGTTATCTGCCACTGCCTCGGATTTAATTTCTGAAGGAAAATCACTTAAAATAGTTTCCTTAAAAGATGTTTATCAAGAAATTGACCATTCAGAAGCAGATGCCTGGCAAAAACTAATCAGAGTTCTTACGCATGAAATTATGAATTCGATTACACCTGTTTCCTCACTTGCTGGAGCTTTAAAAGAAAGTATGGAAAACCCGAATATTCCATTAGAGGATTCAGAAATAATAGAAGGACTTGATTCAATTAAAAGACGAAGTGAAGGACTTTTGAAATTTGTTGATTCCTATCGAAAACTAACCAAAATCCCACCACCACAGCACGAAAAAATAATTGTTGCTGATTTATTAGACCAGGTTATCTACCTTTTTTCTAAAGAAATAGCTGAAAAACAAATAACACTGCTTCGAAAATACAGAGAAGGAGAAGTAATTTTTGCAGACTATGCCCAGTTGGAGCAAGTCTTAATCAATTTAATAAAAAATGCCATCGAGTCGATTGAAAACACCAACCATCCTATCTTAACTATTTCTTGCCAAACAACTCAAGGGTCCGAAATAAAAATTGAAATTGGAGATAACGGACCGGGTGTCCCACCTGAACTTTTAGATAAAATATTCGTGCCATTTTTTACTACCAAACCCCAAGGTTCTGGAATAGGATTAAGCCTTTCAAGAGAAATTATGCGCCAACACAAAGGAAAATTACTTGTTAAAAGTCATCCCGGAGATACGGTATTCGGACTAATTTTCCAACCAATATGACCTGGAGTATTACCTTTGATTTTCCAAATAAAATGAACAAACTTTTTACCTTACTAGTAGTTACTCTTTTTGCATTGTCAAGCTGCAAAAGAGACGATTCAAATAATAACCAAAACAAGCCTGATCCAAATGAACCAACTACTGATAGTATTTTTGGATTTGGAATATTAAATAAAGTCAAAGGTATTTGGAATGGGCCGGTAACATCCAGCACAGCACTTGGCGGATATCCAGAATGGATTGTTGATTTCAGACCAATTTCAGCTACTCAAATCTCTGCTAAAAATGAACTTGATACCTTAAACGATATTCACATGTCGTTTTTTGTGGCTTTTTACAACAATGAATACAAAATGTGTTTTAGAAACGGAGGTTCCTTCAATGGAATGACCAGGGTTTCTTATTTCTTGGCTGACAGCGTTTCTGAAACAGGATTACAATCCTACTATCGCTTTTCAGAAATTATTAAAGGGAAACTACGCGCATTTACTGAAGTTATCCGAAAACAAGACAGTTTGATTATTCTTTCCTATACCAACAAATCGAATTCCCTATCTCAACCGGTGATGCACATGGCATGGAGGGCCAAATTACAGGATACCACTTCGGCACAAGAAGCCTCTACTCATTTTAATTTCCCTCAACATGCAGTAGGAAAAAACTTAAGTCAAAGCTTCCAAGGCCTAAATGAATCTATTTACTATAACACAACAGATGAACCTTATAATGAAGAAAGCCAACCTTATTTAGGAAAATCAACAGTGTCATATTCTTTTAGCCCGAATTTAACCCCAATTGCATCCAAAAAAGTTTTTATACTATTAACTACACAACCTTTAATTTCAGGATTCAGTCTGAATTATGGAAACTTAAAATTTAGGTCTCGATATGTAATCCTGAACTCCAACAATCATTCCTACGCCTTCAATTATATGCATCCTGGAACTTACTATGCCTATGGCTTATATGACACTGATGGTAGCATGGGCTTCTCCAGTGGAGATTGGGTAAGTACCACCAACACTCCTATTTCCTTAACAGACAAAGGAGTTTCTACTGCTACTTTGCAAATTAATTTTGCAATTCCTTAAGATTTATCAAAACGGAAAACATTCTGAACACCTCTCACTTTCCTTAAGTTATTGATTAAAGTAGTAAGGTGATTTGTGTCCTGTACATAAACTTGAATAGACCCTTCAAAAACCCCATCATTACTGTCGAAACTAATACTTCTCATATTAACCAAATGGTCGCTTGATATAACCTTGGTAATGTTATTTACTATTCCAACATCATCAAACCCAGTGACTTTTAATCCGGCCAAAAATGATAATGCCTCTTTGCTCGTCCATTTAGCTTTTACAACCCTATATGCGTAGTTGCTCATCATTTGTACCGCATTGGGGCAATTTACCCTATGAATTTTTATCCCTTCATTTATCGTAATGAAACCAAAAACATCGTCACCAGGAATTGGGTTACAACAATTGGCAAGTTTGTAATCTAATGTTTGTTGATCTTCTCCTATAACCAAGGTATCTGATTTCCCCCGAACTGTGGTAACAATGTTTTCTAAATTCTGTTTGGATTGACCCTCGGAAGATGTTTTGGAAGGCAAAAGCCTTTCCCTCAACATAGTATACCAATTCTTTTTCTCCGAATTTTTTAAAAATTCAACGACTTGCCTGATATCAAATGCATTGGTTGCAATTTTATAATAAAACTCCAATGCATTATCAAACTTAAAATACGTAATTGTTTTATTTACCGCATTGCCATCCCACGTAACTTTTAGAGCTTTCAACTTCCTTTCAACTATTTCTCGGCCTTGCTCACTTACTAATCGTTTTTCTTCTTTCAAGGCCATTTTAATTCGGCTCTTGGCTTTACCTGTAACCACAAAATTTAGCCAATCTTCTTTGGGCTTTTGTTTCCCACTTGTCAGCACTTCAACCTGGTCGCCACTTTTAAGCTTATGGCTCAGAGGAACTAATTTGTTATTAACCTTTGCACCAATACATCTTGAACCTACATCAGAATGGATGTCAAAGGCGAAATCCAGTGAAGTTGAACCGGAAGGCAATGTTTTGAGCTCTCCTTTCGGGGTAAAAACAAAAATCTCCTCAGTAAATAGATTCAACTTAAAATCATCCACAAAATCTAAGGCATTGGTTTCTTGATTTTCCAACATTTCTCTGATTTTGGTTAACCAATCATCAATGTGATTTTCTGCGCTATTCTGGTCTTTATATTTCCAGTGAGCTGCTACACCCTTTTCTGCAATTTCATCCATGCGCTTGGTTCGAATTTGAACCTCCACCCATTGGCCGGTATTGGACATTACTGTTGTATGCAGCGATTCATATCCATTGGCCCTAGGTGTTGAAATCCAATCCCTTAAACGCTCCGGACTTGGTTTATAAAAATCCGTAACAACCGAATATACTCGCCAGCAATCGGCCTTTTCTTTTTCAAAAGGAGTATCTACTATAATTCGGATGGCAAACAAATCAAATACCTCTTCAAAAGGAATCGCCTGCTTTTTCATCTTTTTATAGATGGAAAAAATTGATTTGGTGCGTCCTTTTATGTCAAAATGAAAACCTTGTTCGGTTAATGAATGAATAATAGGAAAACTAAATTTATTAATAAACCTATTTCGCTCCTTTTGCGATTCTTTTAATTTTTCAACGATATCCTTATATAGCTCAGGCTCGGTGTAACTTAAACTTAAGTCTTCCAATTCCGTTTTTATGGAATACAACCCTAACCGATGGGCAAGTGGAGCATATAAGTAAAGGGTTTCAGAAGCAATTTTCAACTGAGACTTAGGACTCATTGCTCCCAGTGTTCTCATATTGTGAAGCCGATCTGCAATTTTTATAAGAATAACTCTTACATCCTCGGCCATGGTTAAAAGTATCTTTCTGAAATTCTCCGCCTGGATACTTACATTAGACTGATCTATAACTCCTGAAATCTTGGTTAAGCCATCAATAATTTGTGCCACTTTAGGACCAAATAGCCGTCCCATATCCTCCAATGTCATTTCCGTATCCTCTACCACATCATGTAACAATGCACATACAATCGCTGTGGTTCCTAACCCAATTTCTTCTGCGACAATTTGAGCAACGGCAATTGGATGAAATATATATGGCTCGCCTGATTTTCTTCTAACATCCTTATGAGCCTCCAGGGCAACGTCAAACGCCTTCCTGATCAAGGCCTTATCTTCTTTCGTATGGGATCTTTTAGCTGATTTAACAAGCAATTTATATCGCTTGAGGATTTCCCTCTTCTCAGCTTCAATATCAATAACAGGTTCGGTTAATTTGGGGCTATTAGTCTCTGACATTCCTCACAAAATTAGACAGAAATCAAATAGATTGTGGACTCCATTTATTTTCCAACAAATGCCAAGTTTCTTTTATGCCTGCCTGAATAAGGAATTCAGATGCTAAATCGTATGAACCTACTATCTCATTTGGATGATGCCCATCTGAATTCAAAACCACCGGAATTCCTAATCGTTTAATCTCTTTTAATATCCATAAACTAGGATATGGTTCCAGGGTCTTCTTCTTATAAATCCCTCTGGTATTTACCTCTACCATCACATCCTGCCGACTAACTAAATCCAATGTATCCATTACCAAACTTCGATACCAAGAATCATCTTCCTGAAAATATGGATAAACAGAGTTGTGCATTTTTATCTTATCCATATGCCCTAAAATGATTGGCTTATCTTCCAATATCATTCGTTTGGTAAGCGTGTAATAAGCTTCAACTGCCAACTTGATATTATTCCCAAATAACTTGGCCAATCCTCGCTTAAAAACTTCATGAGAGCCATCAATTTCCCAAGGAACATTGGGTTCTTCAAAATTCACAAAATGAATTGACCCAACTGTATAGTCCAAATTCAACTCCTTAATCCACTCTCTTGAAACACCCATTTCATCCGGTATATAATCTACCTCCATTCCGCAATACAACTGAATCTGCCCCTCGTACTTTTGCTTTAATTCTGCTATTTCCTTACAATACTCCTTTCTTTTTTCCATATTCATGCACCATTTTACTATCGGATATGGAATTGGTGCATGAGATGAAAATCCATAGGCAGACAATCCCAGCTCTAGAGCCTTTAATACGTAGACTTCGGGAGCATCCGTCCCATCACAATAATGCGTATGACTGTGGTAATTGCTTAATATCATGGAAAACAAAGGTCGTGCATTTTTTCCTTATCCTGTTTACTCATAGTTCATAATTGCAAAAAACTCCATTCTGTTCGTTTCTCTAAACCTTTACATTTGCATCCCCACATTTTAAATATATTCAATTCAATGGCATTAATTAAATCCATTTCAGGCATCCGTGGAACTATAGGCGGAAAACCAGACCAAGGACTTACACCATTAGATGTTGTTAAATTCACCTCTGCATTTGGCACCTGGATTAAAAACAGATCAAACTCCCCCAACGTAAAAATTGTTGTTGGACGAGATGCTAGAATCTCTGGTTCCATGGTGGAAGGTTTGGTAAATTCAACCTTAATTGGCTTAGGAATTGATGTACTTAATTTAGGCCTTTCAACCACCCCAACCGTGGAAGTTGCTGTTCCTCAAGAAAAGGCTCAGGGTGGGATAATTTTAACTGCAAGTCATAACCCCAAACAATGGAATGCACTGAAATTGCTCAATGAAAAAGGAGAATTTATTTCTGAAGAAGATGGAAAAGATGTGTTAAACATTGCCACCCAAGAAGATTTTAACTATGCCGACGTCAACAACCTTGGTCAACTAAGTTCTGACAATTCCTACATCCAAAAACACATTGATAAAATTTTAGCTTTACCCTTGGTGGATGTAGAAGCTATCCGCGCAAAAAACTTCAAAGTGGTTATCGATTGTGTAAATTCAACCGGTGGACTTGCCTTACCTCCATTATTGAAAGCATTAGGAGTAAACCAAGTAACAGAATTGTTTACTGAACCCAATGGTTTATTTCCACATAACCCGGAACCATTGCCTGAAAATCTTACAGAAATTTCCCAAATGGTTACCAAAGAGAATGCCCATTTAGGAATCGTTGTTGACCCGGATGTGGATCGCCTTGCCTTGGTTTGCGAAAATGGAGAAATGTTTGGAGAAGAATACACCCTTGTTGCAGTTGCAGATTACGTTTTAAATAACCAGGTAGGAAACACGGTTTCTAACTTATCTTCTACCAGAGCGCTTAGAGATGTTACTGAAAAAGCAGGAGGAAAGTACCAAGCGTCTGCCGTTGGAGAGGTAAATGTGGTTAATTTAATGAAGGAAACAAATGCCATTATTGGTGGTGAAGGTAATGGTGGAATTATTTACCCGGAATTGCATTATGGAAGAGATGCCATGGTTGGAATAGCTCTTTTTCTTTCCCATTTAGCAAAATCTGGCAAATCAACCTCCGGTCTTCGCAATTCCTACCCGGACTACTTTATTTCCAAAAACAAAATTGAACTAACTCCGGATATCGATGTTGATAAAGTTTTGGCTGCCATACAAAACAAATACAAAGAACAGCCTCATAGCACAATCGATGGTGTTAAAATAGAATTCGACAAGGAATGGGTACACTTGAGAAAATCAAATACCGAACCAATTATTAGAATCTATTCCGAAAGCCAAAATGAAACCACCGCTCGAAATTTGGCCGAAAAAATCATTAACGATATTAAAGAAGTAATTAATAGCTAATTTTATTAGCCTAGTTTCGGTTTAATGAGGAAATAGTTTATTTTCGTTGCGATCAATATCCAATGAAAAAAATCCTACTTTCTCTTCCTATTCTTTTCTCCGCATTTTTGGTAAACGCCCAAAATTTGGTCGTTAACCCCAGTTTTGAATTAACCTCCAGCAATTGCTCTAACCTAGGTGGTGAAGGGTTTGGAACCGACTTGCTGGATTGGGATAATGCCAATTCCAATGCACCGGGCGACTCCTGTTCCTCTCCTGATCTATTTGCCCCCTGCAATACCCTGCCTTTTATTGGTGGACCTGCCCCAACCAATATGCCTTTCTCTGTACTCGGCTACCAATACTCCAGAACAGGAAACCATCATGCAGGAATTATTACATACGCACCGGGTTTAGCTACAGGTTGCACCGCCGTAGGAAACGACGATTACCGGGAATATATTCAAGGCCATACTTCCACCTCCTTAACAGCCGGACAAACCTATTGCGTATCCATGTATGTGAGCTTGGGTAACAGCGTTATTTGGGCTACCAACAACATTGGAATTCGCTTCTTCAACAATGCTTATTACCGAGATGCATGTGTGGCCGGTTCTGCTTTAAACTTTACTCCTCATTTAAACTACGATTGTGAACCTATCACAGATACCGCTTCTTGGGTACGTCTGCAATGGAATTATACTGCAACCGGAGGTGAACGCTATTTTATCATTGGCAACTTTTTCAGCAATGGAAACACACAAGTGGGTTGCAACAATAGCAGTGCAACTACCAATCCTTACGCCTACTATTACATTGACGATGTGAGTATTGTCCCTACGCCTTGTTGTGCAGCCGATATCGTTGCTGTTGAACCAATGTGCGCAACCGACAACCCCATCACTCTTACGGCAATTCCCGCTACAGGAGCTGATTGTAACCCAACTGTTACCGGAACATGGTCCGGACCCGGTATCACTGACCCTAGCGCAGGAATCTTTTCCCCTGGAGTTGCCGGACAAGGAATTCACACCATAACCTATACCTTAAGTTGCGGCGCCACCGAAACTACCACCATCACTGTTAGTAATTGTTTAACCCTTTCTGTTTGCCGCGAAACCAATGGAAACCTAACTGTTTCAGGAGGTGTAGCACCATACCAATGGCAAGCAGATTCAACATATACCGATTGCAGCAATTGCCTGCTTGGACAATGTTTCCCGGGATTTTGTGATGGAGTACAAGTAACCGTTTGGAATACCTACCTCACCGGTACTACTGCGCCAACACCCGCCTCCTTCCCTATCCGCATTAATGATAATCTTGGAAATACAGTTACCTTACTCTCTTCCATAGGGCTGCCAAACTGCTCCGCATGTAACCTTTCTATTGTTCCTCAAGTAAATTCGGCAAGCTGTGGACAAACAAACGGACAAGCAAGTATTACCGTAGCAGGAGGATCAGGGAACTACACCTATCATTGGAGCAATGGTAGTACAACAGCCACCATTTCCAATGTTGCCGCCGGGGCCTATTTCATAACAGTTAACGACGACCAAGGCTGTTTCCTTAATGACACTGTAATTGTTTCTCAAAATTCTAGCATCAATTCTATTATTACAGGTAACAGTGTGGTTTGCGGAAACCCTAACTCCGGAAGTATCAACCTTACTGTTACGGGTGGAACCCCTCCTTATTCATTTAGTTGGTCTAATGGCGCAACAACCGAAGATTTAAACAATGTTGGCGGAGGCAATTATCTCGTTACCATTACTGACAATACCGGTTGTATTAATACCAATTCCTACACCGTACAATCTCCTAACGCATTTTCCTTATCTACTACCATTGAAAACGAATCCTGCGACGAATTAAACGATGGCTCCATCGACCTTCAAATTACCGGCGGATCGGCCCCTTTTACATACAGTTGGAACAACGGTGCCACTACCCAAGATTTAACCAACTTAAGTCCGGGAAACTATACTGTTTTAGTTACAGATAACTCAGGCTGTACAAATACCGAAACCTACACCGTTAATGCAGCACCGTATGTTCCAATTACTGTTACTCAAGTTGGAAATCTTCTAACAGCTTCCAGTGCATCTAATTATCAATGGTATCTCAATGGAACTGCTATTCCGGGAGCCAATAGTCAAACATATTCTATAACCGAAAATGGCGTTTATTACGTCGAAACAATTATTGGAGGTTGTAAACACCGCTCTGCCAACCTGGAATTAACCTACAGCAGTATTCAAGATCTGGATGCAATTCGCGCCTTTGTAGTTTATCCCAATCCGGCTAACCAAACTATTCAAATTGGTGTAAAACTTAAAAACAGCAGCGATTTTAGCCTGGAACTTAAAAATGTGCTTGGACAATCGCTCTGGATCTTGAACCAAAACAATCAAAACCTTTTTGAAACAGAAGTAGACATTCAAACTATTCCCAATGGAGTTTATTTCCTCGAACTAAAAGGTTTGAATTTCCAAAAAAGCATTCAGGTGGTAGCCATCCACTAAGAAAACTTTCTTGCATTGCAGGGCCGGTGATTTCATCGGCTCTTTTTGTTTCTTGAAAGTTTTATTTATTCTTTGGCGGGCCCCTTTCCGCCCTGCCAAAATTTTACAGTAAATCATCCATCCTGCATGGGCGTTCAGGTCACGCTTTCGGCTGTAGTCCTCGGCCCACTTGGCTAGCGCCGCGTGGTCCTGTGGGCTACTTGCCTCTATCGTTGCCCGAACCGAACCCCAATAGTCCGCATTCTTTACCAATAAAATGTTAAACCCAAACTAAGCAATAGAAGGATTCCAATTCCGACCTACTCGATTTTATTGGATTTACCTCTACCGGAGTATTTCGGAAAGAAGTTGCTATTAATTTGGACAAACAAATTGATTTACAAACCCTTAACTCGTTTAAGCTTTTCTAATGCGTATCTGGGTTAAAATCCAAAACATGCTATTGGTTTTATGAACTAGCAGGTACTATTGGAATAAACAGCTTTTGCATCGGATCCTGCCACAGCAATTTTCAATAAAGTTCTGGACTAATTCTCCAATTGCAATAGAACCATTTGATTGAGTAAGGTTACCCTGAAATAGCAATTAATCAACCCTATTCAGCCTTTAACATAAACTTGGCACAAACCCTTATGGAATTTGAATCTATCCGGTCGAAGAAAAACAGATTGGGCTTGCACCCCGGGCAACGATTGAGTAAAGTAGCCCACAGTAACCCTGCGCCCGCCCCTTTTGGGGCGCAGGGTTACGAGGACTACTTACGAAAGCGTGACCTGAACGCCATGCATCAAACCTGATTTTGCAATCTGTTCGTTGGCGTGAAGGGGCCCGCCAAATAATAATTAAAAAAAAACGAGCCGATCTTTCAACCGACTCGTCTATCCCAAAAATACAGCGCTTATTTCCTCACGATACGTTTTATTTGCGAAACCGCATTTTGATCTTTCACCTGAACCACATAGGTTCCTTTTTCCAGATCTCCGATTTTAGCAAGGTAAATACAGCCGTCTGCGCCAGGTCTGATCGAATGGAACTGCTTCACTAACCGACCTTCAAGGGAATAAATTCGAACCGAAGCCTCGGAAACCGTTCCCGACATTTGAATGCGGATTTGATCTTCGAATGGATTCGGATACACATTAGCAATTTGTAGCGATTGATCTTTTATAGATGTTTGAAAATCAACCAATACACTATCAGACTGCGTTTGAACTGAAATAGGCAGACGCTGATGATCAACCAAAACAACATCAGACAATGTAAATGGTACAAATTGAGAAACTGTTTCCTCGGTTTTACCACTAAGGTTTTCTACGGTAATGCAATACACCTCTCCAATATCACCGAAATTGGAAACAGGTTGTTGATTGATTCGAGTACAAGCAACGTAAATTTTACCATTGTTATAATCAACCTTACGAATAGAAATTTGCTCTGATTGGTTTGCACCCATAAAAGTTGAATTGAAACGAAAACCTAGCGAAGAAGGCACAATTTGTTCCGGAATGTAATTGATCGTGAAACCGATAGAATATAAGTTTTGAGCAAGGTTGGCAGCATCGCCTAAACGCACCGGCAATGACAAGGCTTGTCCACCCTGAATAATACTAGTGTAAGGATTAACCACACGCATCAGTAAATCTGCATTCAGGTTGTTTTCCCATTCGGTTTTACCTTCCACCAAACCATAATTTTGAATAATTGCCAAGGTATCCTGGCTATCAATGGTACCATCTCCATTGGAATCGCTATGCTTCATGTCGACCCAAGGAAAATTGGCTGCAGGGGCTGAGAAACCGGCAAACTGAGCCGACCAATCGATAGACTGAGTTGGACGAGCAGAGATTGATTGTCCGTAAAAGGACCCAATATTGAATAAATCCATGTTATTCACCACAAAATCTCCATTGTTTTCTCCGGGCCACACGGAGTCGCAAGAGTTGGCATCAATAATCAGGTTGTGTTGGTAATTGTTACTTACACAGCCATTGGCATCATACACTTGAACGGTATAGGACGGAACAACAGATGAAACCACTACAGAAATGGTATCCATAAAAAAGCCATTGCTCCATGAATAAACCATTGGACCTGTGCCACTTGAAACACCTGCATACAGACTTGCGCTGGAACCCGGACATGTAGAACTTTGAAGAACGGTATCGATATGAGGAACAGGAAACTGAGTAACAAAAACCGAATCGGCACCTTGGCAACCATTTTGGTCGGTCACAAACAGGTAATAAATACCCGGCTGACTAACATTAATACTTTGGGTAGTTTCACCTGTACTCCAGGAATACGTTTGATAATTTCCGCTTCCTGTGAGGGAATATAAGTTACCAACGCAAAAGCTACCGGTTGTTCCGCCGGGAATAGCATCTGAAAAGTCGGTTGGATACAATACAACAGTATCGGTTACAGCACATTCGCCGTTAGAACCAACAACCACATAAACCTGAGAATACATCCCGCTAATAGTTGGATCCATTAGAGTTGGATTATCGAGACCGATGGGAGGATTCCAGGCGTAGGTAAGGTTTGGATACGGGGTAAGAGGAGAAATTTGATAAAAGGAGAAAGGACAATAAGCAATGGAATCGGGGTAATCAAGAGCCGGGGGAACTACTCCATCCAGAATTAGAATGGTATCATAACCTAAACAGCCATACGAATCAGTAACAATTAAACTATAGGAACCGGAAGTATTAATTTGGATATTGGAAATAGAGGCATTGGTACTCCACAAATAGGTTGAAAAAGGCGAATTAGTATAAAGGTTGATAGAGGTATTTCCGCAGAGATAGGCTTGAGAACCCTGTGCAATAATATTTGCGAAGTTGGTTGTTTGGAAATATATTGTATCATAGACTGAACAACCACCGTTGTTGGCACTAACGATATAGGACTGATTTCCACCTGAAGGAGTAATAACAGGATTATAAATTCCAATATCAGAAATATCGGCAGAAGGGAACCAGGCATAAGTAAGAGTATTATCAAAGCCTGAAGGGGTAATTTGCACCTGGTCACCAACACAATAGTTGTAGATGGTTTGATAATTAAGCGGTGCTGGAGTTGGTCCTGCAGTAACAACAATTGAATCCCAGCCTGAGCAGCCGTTGGATGCCACTCCTGTTAGGTAATAGGTTCCGGGATAATAAACCGAATAGGTGTAGGAAGTAGCGTATGGAGAGTTCCAGTAATAATTGGGAACCGGATCACCACCGGGTTCAAAAACGATGGCTTCACCGTCGCAAATAACTGAATCCTGGGTTTGAGATACAATGGTAATTTGTGGCGAAGGCAAAATGGAAACTGCGATCAGGGTATCTAAGGTATCATTCAGTTCATTGGTAATTTGAATAGCCACCTGGTAAGTTCCAATAGCCTGATAGGTATGAAAGGCCGAATCGATTAGTTCGGTAGTATTGTTGGTAACCGAATTCAAATCACCAAAATCATAGTGATATTGAAAATTGGAACCATTACCGGCAACGATGATATTAAAATTTGCGGAAACACCCAAACAAGGTGAAGGACTAAAATACAAATAGGCAAAACTTAGGGAACCCGGATTAGGATTTGCTGCTACGTTTAAACTAAGGAGGGATAAGATGAATCCCAACGCTACCAATAACTTTTTCATGTGTGTAGAATTTTGACGCTACAAAAGTGCAGGGATTGTATTAGGCAGTAAAATACAATTTATTATTTTTGTAACTCAAAAAATTTAACCATATTACTATCATTTTAATTATATAAACTTATTAATCAACAATTTACAAATACAAAAACTATACTATTGTAACTTGAAAAAACTAAATCACCTTTTAAACTTACTTTCCCCTTCAGAATTTGAACTCTTTCAAGTTTGGTTATCTTCCCCATGGTTCAACAGCGACGCTAAATTGGGAATTTTGGCTCAACATAGTTACGCTCAGGAAAAAGAACTTTCAAACCAGGAATTGTTTCAAAAACTCTATCCCGGAAAAACATACAACTCTCAGGTCTTGCGAAACAAGGAGAGCTTTCTAATTCGAAAAGCTGAACGTTTTGTAGCCTGGAATCAATTGGAGAAGGAGCCCGGCCACCAATCCCAACTATTAGGCAAAATGTTAGTTGACCGATCCGACATAAAATCCTTTCGTAAAAACTTAAATCAAAAAGCACAACAAACATGGCATAGGATTTCCAGCTTACAAAACTTAGATTTCGACCAAAAAATAGCGGAACTGGATTACCGGCTTGAACAAAAAACAAAAAGACAGGATGCTGAAAAAGGTTTGAACAAACTCATTCTGGAAATGGATGCTTATTGGATTACCAACCGACTTAAATTTTCGTGCGAGATGCTAAACCGGGGACTCACGCTCGGGCAGCAATCCAATATGGGTATGGAGCAGGTATTAAATTTTATGCCTCCAAATGATAATCCAAAATTCTTGCTTGCACATCTGTATCGTTTGGTGTATTTCACCCTTACCTATCCGGAAGAATCCAAACATTATTTTCAATTGAAAGAGCTCGTCAAGGAATTGCTTCACCAAATAGAGGCACAAGAAACAACTGAAATTTTCACCTTTCTTCAAAACTATTGCATTCGTAGAATCAATGCGGGTCAACCTGACTTTTTGCAAGAACTTTTTTCAAATTATAAACTTCTGCTACAATCAAAATTAATTTTAATTGATGGTGTGTTAGGGGAATTTGATTTTAAAAACATCCTTACGGTTTCAATCCGGCTAAATGAAATAAACTGGGCCCATCAATTTATTACAGATTACTCAACCCTTCTCCCTAAACAACACCAGGCCAATGCAATCCAATACAATCTGGCCAGGTTGTTTTATGCAGAAAAAAATTTGAAACAAGCCCTAAAGAGCCTTACTACTGTTGAATACACGGATGTTTACTACCACCTTGATTCCCGAATATTACTAACCAAAATATATTACGATTTGGAAGACATTGAAAGTCTGTTCAGCAGTATACAATCCTTCCGACAATACCTCAGTAGAACCAGGCAAATTTCTTCTACGCAACAAAAGCTATATCTCAACTTTCTTTCAGTAATCAAACGCCTGGGAATGCTGAAGGATGGAAGTAAGGTGGACCTTTTAAAACTGGAAGCATTCCTTAAAGAAAACCCACAAACGGCAGACATATCCTGGCTGAAGGAAAGGATTGCTAATTTCAAGAAGAACGCCCTACTTTAAAGTAATTACCTATTAGCCGCATGAGAAAAATACAAATTCCATTATTCTAATTATTACTATTTTACAAAGTCCAAGTTTTTGCAAGGGACAAAAAAGTACGATTTAGCGTTTCTGAACCGGATGCCAAAATCTGGGTAGAAGGCAAAATGCAAGGAACCGGACAAGTTGAGGTAACTGTTCCGGCCTATGCTTGTGTTACCATTATTGTTGAGAAAACCGGTTTCTTAAAGGGTTCTATCGAATTTTGCAACAAACCGGGTTTTACTGAACCTCCCAAAATTTACCAATACAAAATGGAAAAAGATGATGCCTACGAATCATCTGAAGCAACCGATGTAGCCAATGTTGATATCGAGTTAAAGGTTAGAAAATCAGAAGATGAAGCTTGGCGATTACTTACTCAAATTATTACATCCTATGTTGATGCCATTGAAATTACCGACAAACAAACAGGCAATTTAAGAACTTCTTGAGTGGTAAAAACGTTTAAGCAGGCAACTATTCGCACCCGACTCATTGTGAAATTAGGAAATTCTTCTCTATTAAGCTATAAAGTGAAATTGGTGGGTGAAATTGCCGAAGCACCTAATGCAAGTGTGAAAAACAATGAACAACTCAAGGAATGGGATAGGGTTTTAAGAAAGTATAAACCCAAAATAGTCAATAGAAATTTTAAACTACATTTCAAGACAAGTGTTAGTAAGGCTTTCAAGTAATTTTTACCGAGAGAACATTATGTAATATCAATTTATATATTAGTTTTCTTATGTAAAATTGTTATAACATAATGTAACCTCGGCACTAACTAACACTAGCTCGGGGTTAACCCAAATCTACCCACATCCCATCGCGCTTGTCATTTGTTCACTTCGTTTCAAATGACAATTTTGGGTTTAAAAATTCTAATGCTTATTAGCTGATTTCACCTGAGCATTTCCAACACCTCTCCTACACTCCCCACAGGCAACATACATGCCCTATTTTCGCATACAAAAATCAAGTTACTTTCCAAACCTGTCCTTCCTTCCATTAGTTCCAAACCGGATGCTGCTCCGGCAACCACTACTAAAACCGACGGCAAATAATGCCTTACCAATTGCCCCCAATTTTCCTCCGCATTCGGCCCGGCTATGACAATCTCTTTGTAACCATAAGTCATCCATTGCATCAACTGGCACCAATTTGAAAATGCACTCCCATAATCCGAAATAGCAGGCACTACACTGTTTAACATGGTAGCCGATCTTTCCTCCCACTCCAATCTGCCCGTTAAGCGTGCCAACTGAAATAAGTTGACCGCCAACTCCGAATTGGCACATGGCAAAACATTATCCATATACTCGGTCCTTCTAACGATCAATGCTTCACCTTTAGCCGAAGTAAAATAAAGCAATGGACTTCCCGGATTATCAAAATGTACCAAAGTATATTCCATCAATTCCATGGCTTTCAAAACCTTTGCTTCTTCAAAACTTATTGAATAATAAGCAATCAAAGCCGAAATCATAAATGCATAATCATCTAAAAACCCGTCGATACCCGCCTTGCCATTTTTATAGGTATGAAATAAACCCCCATCCTCCCGCTGGAATTTATGCAACAGAAATTCCAAAACACCTTTTGCCAATTGCTTGTATTCAGGATTCAATGTGGCTTTATAGGCCATACATAAACCCTTAACCCACAAAGCATTCCACGAAAGCAATACCTTGTCATCCAAACCTGGTCTTACCCGCTGCTTTCTTTCCTCCAAAAGCCTGCCCTTCATTTCAAATATCCTATTATTCAGTTCCTTAACCGAAATCCCAAAGGCCACGGCCAAAGCAGCATCATCCTTCATTCGTAAAGGAATATAATTCCCATCTTCCCAATATCCGAATTCATTAATATTGAAATAGGCCTTGAACAAATCAAAACCTCCACCCAATACATTTCGCAATTCTTCTTCCTGCCACACATAAAATTTCCCTTCCTCCCCTTCACTATCGGCATCCAAAGCAGAGAATACTCCTCCCTCCGGATGTGTCATTTCTCTCTTCACCCATTCTATTGTTTCCTCTACAATTTGCTTATATAAAGGGTTTCGTGTTTGGATATAAGCCTCAGCATACAAACCAAGCAATTGCCCATTGTCGTAAAGCATTTTCTCAAAATGGGGAACTTTCCATAAAGCATCTACACTATACCGGGCAAAACCTCCTCCAACCTGATCATAAATGCCTCCATAGGCCATCTTTTTCAAAGTAAGATCAACATGGGATTGAATTGCATCATTCCTAGTCAAAAATGCCTGACGCATCAGAAAAACATAATCACCTGGTAACGGAAATTTAGGCGCCCTGTTTGGCCCTCCTTCCACATTATCAAACCTCGTTTCCCATTTTGCAAGGGTATCTTTCAAAACTCCGGCATAATCTATTGATTGTCCAACGGGAGGCACAATAGCCTTTTGGGCCACTCCTTTGGTAAGCTCTTCGGCATATTCCAGGGTTTTATTCCTGTCTTCCTTCCATATCCGGTTCAGTTGTTCCAATACCCCAATCCAATTTTGCTTAGGAAAATAAGTTCCCCCATAAATTGGCTTCCCATTGGGCAAGGTAAAACAATTCAAAGGCCAGCCACCTCTTCCGGAAATCAATTGAACGGCCTCCATATACACAGCATCTATGTCTGGCCTTTCTTCTCTATCAATCTTTATACAAACAAAATGCCTGTTCATCACCTCCGCAACCTCCTGACTCTCAAAGGATTCATGCTCCATCACATGGCACCAATGACAAGAGGAATAGCCAATACTCACCAACACCAGTTTATCTTCTTCTTTGGCCTTACTAAAAGCTTCTTCCCCCCAAGGAAACCAATCTACCGGGTTTTGGGCATGTTGAAGCAGGTAAGGACTACTTTCTAAGGCAAGTCTGTTGGCCATAAATACGTATTAATTCTTCTAAATTTAATTCCTTTCCCTTTTATAAGGATAAAAATCTACCACTTCGCCCAGTTGGTTCTTACGCTGCATTTCCTTCCAAAACTTCACATAAAACAAATCCTCGTGTTTAGATAGAAACACATCTTTTAATTTGCCTTGTGGAACCATAAAAGCTCGAAGTTCTTCAGGGAAAATATCGTTTTCATTAACGGTATACCAAACATCGGACGACATTTCATCATAATCGTCTCTTGAAACAGGTTTAGGTCTAAAATTACATTCTTCCAGCAAACACAGTTCATCATAATCATAAAACACCACTCGTCCATGCCGGGTAACTCCGAAATTTTTCATCAATAAATCTCCGGGAAACACATTGGCAGCAGCAAGTTCTTTAACTGCATTTCCATAATCAACTATAGCTTTGGCAGAAGTTTCAAAATCATTTTCTTCCACAAACATATTGAGCGGTCGAATTTTTCGCTCGGTAAACAATTGCTTTATAATCAATTGATCTCCTTCCACATAGCAAGTTTCGGAACAAAGGGTCAATAATTCTTCCAACAAGTCAGGTTCAAACCGATTCAGTTCAAAGTGCATGTACTCAAACTCCTGAGGATCGGCCATTCGTCCAACCCTATCATGCATAAAAACCAATCGGTATTGCCTAACAACATGTTCACGAGATATGTTTTTGGGCGGAGCAAATCGATCTTTAATAAGTTTAAAAACATAGTTATATCCCGGCAAGGTAAACACACTCATCACCATCCCTTTTATTCCGGGGGCAAACATGAATCTGTCGTTAGAATGATCCAGGTAAAATTGAAATTCCTTTACCTGCACCGTTTTAGCATGTCTGTTATAACCTATCGAACTAAAAAGCTCACTAACCGGTTTGTTTGGCATTATGCTATGTAAGAAATGCACACATTCCAAGGGATTTTCAGCTCTAACAAAAAAGTAAGACCGGGTAAAACTAAAAATCATACTTACCTCGTCTACATTGGTTATGATGGCGTCCAAAATGGCTCCGCCTTCAGGATGCACCAATGGGATACACAATGGAACGATGGTATTGCCTAAAAAAACCCTTCCCATGATATATAAACCTTTACCTCGGTAAAAGTGTGGCTTTACAATATCAATACGGGTAATTTCAGTAGTTGAATAGGTTGCCATCAAATCCATTTCCAACTTTTCAGCCAAGTAGCATATATCACTTTCTAAATCAGCAAACTTGAACCTAAAACCGAAATCAGCTATAATTTCGGTCAATAATTCGGTTTTATTTTTCCCTTTTGGATAATAAATCCTGAAAATTGGATTGAAAGGATCCTTAGTCAAACTTTCCGAGGCAAAAGGTATAAACTCAATTTCCTCTGTAATCCCTTCTGTAATATATATTTTTCGTAAAACCGAATTGAAAAAAGATTCAACAATAGGACCATCATGACGTTCAGCAATGGCATGTGAAAATTCATTCTTGGCCTCTACCCAAAACTCCTTGGATGCAACATAATCAGGAAAACGATCATTAATTGTGGTTACGCACCTCGAAACATGTTCTTTGTAAAGATCCAATCGGCGGTTATTGGCTTCTTTAATTTCATGCCACCTCCTAAAGGTAAATCGATCACCGGCCAATCCTGTTTCAAAAAAGAATAGCCTGTGAAAACTATCAAAACTTAAAAGAATATGTTCAGCAACGAGTTTGTAACTTTCCATTCCATTAAAATTCAGCGGTTTTTGGAGCCCTTGGGAACGGAATTACGTCACGAATGTTACCCATTCCAGTAACGAAAGTAACCAAACGCTCAAAACCTAAACCGAACCCGGCATGTGGACAAGTTCCGAATTTGCGAATTTCCAAATACCACCACAATTCTTTTTCATCCATTCCAAGTTCGTCAATGCGAGCTTTAAGTTTATCATAATTTTCTTCCCTTTGAGAACCTCCTATAATTTCACCAATTCCCGGAAATAACACATCCATAGCACGAACGGTTTTACCATCCGCATCTTGTTTCATGTAAAAAGCCTTTATTTCTTTGGGATAGTTAGTTAAAATAACCGGCTTTTTAAAATGTTGTTCTACCAAATACCGTTCGTGTTCACTTTGTAAATCTGTGCCCCAATCCACCTTATACTCAAATTTCTTATCACTTGCTTTCAAAATCTCTACAGCCTCGGTGTAGGTCAAACGTTTAAATTGGTTATTCACTACAAATTCCAAACGAGAAAGCAATTCCTTGTCATACATATCGTTCAGGAACTTCAAATCATCGGCACAATTTTGTAAGGCATAGTTTACCAGGTATTGCAGCATTTCCTCTGCTAAATCCATGTTATCTTCCAGTTCATAAAATGCCATTTCAGGTTCAATCATCCAAAATTCAGCCAGGTGGCGTGCCGTATTTGAATTTTCGGCCCTGAAAGTAGGCCCAAAGGTGTATATATGTCCCAAGCCCATGGCTCCAAGTTCCCCTTCCAACTGCCCTGAAACAGTTAAACTTGCCTTTTTCCCAAAAAAATCTTCCTCATAATTTACAGTTCCATCTTCATTCAACGGAGGATTTTTATCATCCAACACCGACACACGGAACATTTGTCCGGCCCCTTCGGCATCACTTCCTGTAATTATAGGTGAATGCCAGTAGAAAAAGCCTTTATCGTTGAAAAACTTATGAATAGCGAAAGCCAACGCATGGCGCACACGGAATACCGCCCCAAAGGTGTTAGTGCGTGGACGCAAATGGGCAATTTCGCGTAAAAACTCCAAACTATGTCCTTTCTTTTGCAACGGATAGGTTTCGGCATCGGCTTCACCAATAATTTCAATTGATTTAGCTTGTATTTCAACACTTTGACCTTGTCCCTGGGAGGCAACCAATTGTCCGACCACACCTATGCAGGCACCCGTTGTTACCAATTTGATGCTTTCCTCCGAAATGGTAGCCAAATCAACAACAACCTGAATATTATTTATGGTGGAGCCATCGTTCAAATGAATAAATGCTACATTTTTATTTCCACGTCGGGTTCGCACCCAGCCTTTTGCAGTAACTTCTTGTCCGGCTTCGGTTTCTTTCAATAATTTTTTAACGCTGCTATGTTTCAGTGCCATTCTTGATTTTGTTAAAAATTGAGGATGCAAAGGAACGCAAAATGTAGGTTGAATAGATGGTGTATCTGCACAGATTTAAGGAAAATTTTCACAATTGGTTTAAGGAATTGAAAGGTTAGTTTTAATAGTTGGCGGGCCCCCTTTCGCCCAACCGGGTGAAGTGCAACCGAATAGGATGATTGCAAGGGCTTCAGGGTCAGGCTATCGCTGCTACTCCTCGGTCCGCTGCTATCGCAACGCGGCCCTGTGGGGTAGCTAGCTCTATCCTTGCCCGAGGTAACTGCAAGGTCAATGTGCAGTACTTTGGGTTTAGGGTCGGGAAGGGATAGAGCCAAGTACCCCACAGTACCGAAAGGCCTTAGCCTGAAGGTACGAGGAGTACAGGCGATAGCCCGGCGACTTGGCCGTTGCAATCAGTATGGTAACACAACTTACTCTAATAAAGGCCAAGGCGGCCCGCATACTATAAAAACACTTCCTACTCCTTTATTTTAGGCATTTACGCCCATTTACCCACCAAGAAAGGAGCCTGCTACAATTGGTTAAAAAAATTGCTAAATGAAGCTAAGAAACCCTTTAGTTCTTATTACTTTTGCACTCAAATTCTAAAAAACAACACTTATGGCTTTCGAATTACCAAAATTACCTTATGCATACGATGCGTTGGAACCACATGTAGATGCCCGCACCATGGAAATCCATCACACCAAACACCATCAAGCTTACACTACCAATCTAAATACCGCGATTCAAGGAACGGAATGGGAAAGCAAGAGCATTGAAGAAATAATGGCCAATGTTTCCAAGCTTTCGCCGGCAGTAAGAAACAATGGAGGCGGTTATTACAACCACAATTTATTTTGGACGGTGATGTCTCCAAACGGAGGAAAACCATCGGCTGAATTGGCTGCGGCAATTGAAAGCGACTTAGGAGGAATGGATAAATTTAAGGAAGACTTTACCAAAGCTGCAACTACTCGTTTTGGGTCAGGCTGGGCTTGGTTGGTTGTTTCGAACGGCAAATTAGTGGTTACTTCTACTGCTAATCAAGACAATACCTTAATGGACATTTCCGAAGTGAAAGGCACCCCTATTTTAGGTTTAGACGTTTGGGAACATGCTTATTACTTGCATTACCAAAACCGTCGTCCGGATTACATTGGAGCGTTTTTCAATATTATCAACTGGGAAGAAGTTTCCAGAAGATTTGCTGCTGCCAATTAATTTTAACCCTTTAAACAACGAAAGGGCGGGAACAAATTCTCGCCCTTCTGTTTTTCATGTCACACTACGCCATCGAAATATCCTCGCTCGAAAAAATTTATCCGGAGTCGGAAATACCTGCAGTGTATGGCCTAACGCTTCAAATTAAGCCCGGTGAGATATTTGGGCTTTTGGGTCCGAATGGTGCAGGAAAAACCACCACTTTTTCCATCCTTTGCGGGTTGTTGGATTTTAATCATGGACTCGTGAAAGTGGGAGGTTACGATGTAAGGAAGAACATGAAAGAAGTAAAAAAGATTATTGGTGTAGTACCACAAGATTTGGCTTTATTTCCGACTTTAACTGCCTATGAAAACCTTGAGTTTTTTGGTAATTTTTATGGTTTGAGCGGGAAAAAACTTGACAAAACAATTCGAGAAAATCTTGAAAAATTTGGATTAAGCTCTGCGGGGTCCAAACAAGTCAACAGTTTTTCAGGAGGGATGAAACGCAGGCTTAATTTAATTGCAGGAATTCTTCATCATCCGGCTATTTTATTTTTGGATGAACCAACGGCAGCGGTTGATGTACAATCAAGAAGTTCGATTATGCATGAATTAAGGGAAATGAACAGGAGGGGAACCACCATAGTTTATACAAGCCATTTAATGGATGAGGCTCAGCAATTTTGCAGTAAGGTGGGTATTATTGATCATGGCAAACTGGTTGAACAAGGTCATCCGGATGAGTTACTCAACCGATATCCTGCTTGTGGAAGTTTAGAGGAAGTATTTTTAAAAATAACAGGAAAAAGACTTAGAGATTAGTGTTACGGCTATCAGCATATATCAAGAAGGAGTTTCTAATTTTATTAAGGGACAAAGGTGGCATGGCCGTATTATTCTTCATGCCGGTTGCCCTTATTATTATTATGTCGCTAATTCAAGATGCTCCATTTCGGGAATATCAAGAAATAAAAATTCCAATATTAGTATTGGACCAGGACAAGGATAGTTTAAGCAAGGATATCATTAAAGGATTAACAGAATCCAACATTTTCAAAATTGACACCTTGTTAGAGGAAAAGAGTTTGACGGAGCAGGAGGTTTTGAAAGCAGTTAATACAGGCAAATATCAATTAGGAATTTGTATACCCAAAGGATGCACCAAGGTTTTGAGAGAAAGAGTAAATGGTAAAGTACAAGAAACATTGCAGGCATTTGGTTTGTTGGAGAAATCGGAAAGTGTCAACACTGCCAAACCAACCATTGAATTCAAAGTATTCATCGATCCGGCAGCAAAAAAATCGTTTCGCACTTCGGTATTAAGCAGTATGGAAAAATTTGTTTCGGACATTCAACTTAAAGAATTTATTAAGGCATTTGGCTCTTCGTTAAGTGCGGTAGCCCCACAAAAAGAAAAACTGGATTTTGACACCAATTCAGGCATTCAATTTCAACAGATTGTTGCATCAAGCAATAAAAACCTACCTGATTTTACCACCAATTCGGTGCAACATAATGTTCCTGCCTGGACCTTATTTGCCATGTTTTTTATAGTAATTCCAATGGCAGGAAATATGATTAAGGAAAGGGATTTAGGGAGTGAGATACGATTGTTGGTATTGCCTGGATCCTTATACATTCCACTGTTTGGACGCATCATTACCTATTCCATCATTTGTCAAATTCAGTTATGGGTAATGCTAGGAGTAGGTATATGGATTTTACCTTTATTTGGATTACCTAAATTAGTAATTGGAAATAAGTTCTTATTGATTGGCCTTGCAGGTTTTTTAAGTGCATTTTCGGCAACAGCTTTTGGGGTAATGGTAGGAAGTATTTTTAAAACCCTTCAACAAGCCATGGTTTTTGGCTCAGTAAGTATTGTGATATTATCTGCCTTAGGTGGAATTTGGATTCCGACCTATGTAATGCCTGAAACCATTCAGTATATTAGTTCGATTTCGCCATTGAATTGGGGGCTTGAATCATTCAATAATATATTCTTACGTGGAATAAACAAAACATCCGGTTTGCCGTGGTTGCAAACCGGATGTTTTGTCATTGCATGTTTTGGAATAATTCGAGTATTTAAACGAACTAATCCTTAACCCAGGTTCCACCGCCAGTTTCACAACTTGATTTTTCCAAGTTGTATGCTGTATTTTGAACCACCATACCGTTAGAGCAGTATGAAGAAGAGGTATAGCCATAGGAATCTTCACAATGCCCACATTTTTTGCAGGATGAAAATCCAATGATGCCGATAGCAAGTAAACCAAAAATTGTAATTCCTTTTTTCATGATGTTAGGTTTTAATGTGTTACAAAAGTAATACTATAAGAGACAAACGCGCCAATTTCCTCGATGTACTGCCAGAAATTCACTTTTATGACTTTTAATAGGTAGTAAGAATTTTCTTTTTTTGGATGTAAATGATATCCATAAACCAATACTTTTGGTCACAAATCATTATTAACCTAAAAACAAAAAAAATGAAAAGATTTTTTTCAATTGTTGCAATTGCTGCCTTTGCAGTAGCATCTATGGCTTCTTGTAAAAAATGTGGTCACTGCGAAATCAGCGGTATTACCGGTCCATCTTATTGCACAAAAGACAGCCAAACTTTGTATGATGCTGCAAAAACATCTTGCACTGCTAACTCAGGAGAATGGGTAACTGAATAATTTCAGCCTAACCTACAAAAAAGCCAGTTTCGATTGAGACTGGCTTTTTTATTGATTTGCTATGGAAGAACAAGGAGCTTAGCAGACGCATACTTTAGAGAAAAGGACCAGAATAAATGTGAAATAAAATGGAACCAACAAATCTCCTGAGCAAAAGAAAAGCATTTAAAAGCCAGTAGGTTTAGGATAATCCGGTGGGATAGTTAAACCATCCTGAACCATGATAATATCTTTGAAAGTTTCAGGAATATAATCTCCTTTATCATAGACAGTTATAGTTTCCTGAATAGGTTTATATCCAATAGCCTTAATTAATATATCATATTTTCCTTGTTGCAGGGCCAAAACGTAGTTACTTTTACGTTTGTTAGGACGAATGGTGGCATAGATTTCAGATTCACCGGCTCTTCTAACTTCAAAGGTAAAAATCACCTCTTTACGCTCTTTAAAAGAGAAATAGTCTACCTCCACTTTAGCTGCATCTTTTGGATCCAATTTAACCTTTGTAATTTTGGTATCCATCCATTTAAAATCCTTTAAATCTTTTGGCAATTTCTCAGCAGGATAGGTTTGCATAGTACCTTTCATGGTACCAACAATTTTAACATCGTACTTATAACCGGCTTCTAAGGGCAGATATTTCTCTTCTTTAAACTTCCAACCTGATTCTTTAGGAGGCAAGTAAGCATCGGTAAATTGCTTATCGCTACCATTTTTAGTATAAACCTGCACTTTAAATCCCTTTGAAATAGCTTTTTCAGCGAAGGCGATTTTACCAATAACAGCAGTAAGTTCAGGGGCAACATCATTGTATGTAACCATATAAACGTCCAAATCACCTTGACCTTCGGGTCTAATTTGTGACAAATACCCATGTCGGCCATTTCTAGGGGCAGAGAAGGTAAAATTATCGTCGGTAGTATTTAGGGGATAACCAAGATTGGTTGGCCTATTCCATCGTTTATTTTTATCATCCCAAGTAGCTTTAAACACATCAAAGCCCCCCATGGAGTTATGTCCTTTTGAACAAAAATACAGGGTTTTACCATCGGCAGACAGGTTAGGGAAATCCTCATCATAAGGGGTATTAATTTGAGGCCCAAGATTTATTGGCTCACCCCAATCACCATTTGGCAGGCGATATGAAATAAAAATATCAGTTCCACCAAATCCTGCTTTATCATCCAAAGGAGTTCTGGAGAAATATAAAATATCTCCTTCTGAATCAGTAGTAGCAGACGTTTCGGTTTCTAAGGTATTAATGGTTGGTCCCAGAGTTTTTGATTTTTGAAAAGATTTACCTTTCTTTTCGGAAACCCAAATATCATCGTAACCCTCCATGTTATCAATTCCAACAAACAGGTATTTTCCATCTGCCGAAAGTCCAACCAATTCTTCAACGAATTCTGTATTAACAAGCGGACCTAGGTTTTTGGCTTTGGCATATTCGCCTTTTTTCACCTCGGAATAGAAAACATCGGCACATTTATAGCCATCAAAATCGATATTTGCACCAACCACGTCATTTCTTTTAGTGGAAAATGCCACATAGTCCTCTTCATCCGGTGCAAAAGGATTGTAATCGGCGAAAGGAGTATTTACTTTAGGACCTAAGTTAGTAAAAGAAACATTAACAGGTGTTTTCATCAACTTTTGTGCATTCTCGCACATTTCAATTTGACGAACTACATCCAGCATTTTAGCAGGTTCTGCTTTGGGGTCTATTTTTGTTTTAAGAAGTTCGAAAGTTTTAATTGCTTCGGCAAGCTTATTATTAACCAAATAGGCTCTACCGAGGTCGTATATTTGATCTTTAGTAGCAGAGGGCTTGAGAGCGACAAACTCCAGATAAGGAATTGCCTTAGATTTATCAAAATTGGTATAAAGGTAACATACCCCGGCTTTATAGTTGTATTCTAAGTTACTTGGGTCTTTTTTAACCAAGGCTTCATATTCTTGTAAGGCTGCCACATAATTACCGAGAGAAAAATTATCCTTCGCTGCCTTATTATCACCATTACCTTGTTTGGGAGGTGGCGCACCCGGACGAGGTGCCAATTGAGACCAAGCCAAATCAATAGAAAGGAAAAAGGAAATGAAAAGAAAAAAAATAGGGATTCTTAATGCCATGAATTTAGTCTAATTTCAGATGCTTAGGTTAAATTAATTTCCTTTATACTTCTTAACTTCCAAATCAAAGAGTGTAGCAGTAATGGTAATATCACCATTTTTAAAGTAGAACACCCCACCCCAATTCCATGTTTTCTTTTCGTACACATTTAATTGGCCTTGGTTATTAACTATCAGGCGATACAATTTAAACTCCTTTTCCTGGATATTTTCTTCTGTAACACCATTTGGGTAAATGGAGGCCAATTGAGAAAGGAATTGTTCTCTTCTTTCTTTTTCAGACAATTTAGAACGTTCCATGTTGATTTTGGCCTCTTCAAATTTCCTCTTACGTTCTTCTTCACTTAATTTATCAGCTTGTTGAGATTTTGCTAAATAAGCAGCGGTAGAGGCTTTTCTTATAGAATCTTGTTTAGCTTGTTCTTTTGCGAATGCCAAACGGGCTTCTGCTTCCTTTTTTCTTTTTTCCTCATCTGCTTTGGCTTTCTGTTCTGCTTCAAGTTTCAGTTTAGCCTCCAATTCTGCTTTTGCTATAGCTTCAGATTCAAGTTTTTGTTTTCTTTCCAGCTCCATTTTCGCTAAAAGATCTGCTTTGGCTTTGGCTACTGCTGCCTCTTTAGCCAATCGTTCCTCTTCTGCAAGTCGCTTAGCTTCTTCATCAGCCTTTTGTTTAGCCAAAAGTGCTGCTTGTTCGGCTTCCTGTTTGGCTTTTCTTTCTGCAACCAAACGCTCACGTTCCATTTGTTCCTCTCTTTGCTTTTGTTCAACTGCTATTTGAATTGCTCTTTCTCTAGCAATTCGTTCTTGTTCATCCTTCAACCTTTTCTCTTCTGCCAATCTTTGTTTTTCTGCTGCAAGCTTTTGAGCTGCTTCTTCTTTTTGTTTAGAGGCTAACAATTTTTCTTCTCTTTCTTTTGCATCACGGGCCGCTTTAGCTTCTGCTGCTAACCGAATAGAAGCTTCTCTTTCCAATCGTTCTTGAGTTTCTTTTGCCTGACGCTCTGCTTCAATTTTGGCCTTTTGTTCAGCAGCAATTTGAGCGGATGCTTGTTTATTTAGCCTCTCCACTTCTTCACTAATTCTTCTTTCTGCTTCAATTTTTTGCTTTTGTTCAGCTAAAGCAATAGCTGCTGCATCTCTTTCTCTTGCCTGTTGAGCTTTCTTTTCCCGCAATGCTGCATCCTTTTCCTTTTCAGCTTCCAGAGCTAAACGCTGAGCCTCAGCTCTTTCACGACGTTCTTGTTCGGCTTTTGCTTCCCTTTGAACTTCCAATCTGGCTTTTTCTGCCGATGCAACTTGTGCTGCACGTTCTTTTTCTATTCTAGCTTTTTCAATTGCCTCTCTGTTTACTTCATCCTTCTTCACCTTTTCGATATACTCAGCTAAGTTAGCTTCTTCCTTTGCCCTTAAATCAGATTCCATCTTGGCCAATTCATTGGATTTACGAATCTCTTCCGCTCTAGCACGTTCCTTAGCTTTTACTTCTTCTTCAGCTTTTAGTTTGGCTTCTTGTTGGGCCAAAGTGGCGGCGGCAATACGTTGTTGTTCTTCTTTGGCTTTTCTATTTGCTTCTTCAACAGCAATTCTTTTTGCCTCTGCACTAGCTAATTCAGAGGTAGACGACTTTGCCTGTTGCAATTTAGCCTCTCTTTCTTGTTCTAACCTTTTAATCTTTTCCTCCTCTTCTCTTATTTTCTTCAATTCTGCTTGCTGTGCATCAATTTCTTGAATCTTCTTTTTATTTCTTTCTTCATTCAACTCAGCCAATTCTGTTTCCAACTTTCCAACTTGTTGAGTTTGTGCTTGCTTAATTTGTGCAGCAATTCTAGCCTCTTCCGCCTTTCTTTCCACTTCAGATGCTTTTAATTGAGCCTGACTAATTCTGCGAATTTCATCCTCTCTGGCTTTGGAATCTTCTTCCAGTTTCTTTAAACTTTTCTTTTGTTCTTCTGCCATTATCAGTTGTTGATCAACTTCTTGTGACGAAATCTGGCTTCGAGTTTTAAATTCTTCTTTTTTCCTTGTATCCTCGGCGATTTCCTTCTCCAGCATTACATTTTTATACTTGTTCTCCAATTGTGTTGCAACAGCAGCATCGGCAGCTGCAAACAAAGAGGTTACATCAATGGTTGAATTTACCTGTCCTGACTTTTCGAGCTTAGCTTTTTGCTGAAGGTAATTTTCGTACATAGCTGCGGCACGCTCTTCTTTGAAATCCGCATTTGGTGGCAAAGTATTGGCAATTTCCCTGATAATTAATGTTTTATTTTCTGCTCCTTTTTTAACTGCAACTTCGAATCGAATTCGCTTTTCCAATTCGACCTTCCTTTGCTCTTCGGCTTTCACTTCTTCAATTTTCTTTTGAGCTTCCTTCATAGCCTGTTGCTTGGCAATACGCTCTTGTTCTTCTTTTGAAACTACAGGCTTTTGCCCAGGCAATTCAGGAATTTTCGGGGTTACATAGTCTCCATTTTCCAAATCTTCCTGAGCTTTGTTGGCAGCACCAAAAAGGGATTGAAAGTCGATACCGGTTCCTGCTGTTCCACCTGAACTTTGCGCCCTTTTTAAATCATTAACATATTGAACATACATTGATTTAGCCTTTTCCTTTTTAAAAGGATCATTCTTTTCAAAAGTGGATTCAAACCCTGCAAGAATGGCATTCGGGTCTCCATTGGCTTCTTTAATTGCCTTAGTAATTTTATCAATTGCTATTTGTTGGGTTTTATTAGACTTTTCAGCCTCTTTTCTTTGGTATTCCTTAACACCTTGAGTATTCTTAAAAGTTGTTCTTGCGTCATCTTCTGCAATGGCTTTTGTTTCAGCCATTTCGGCAGCGGAAAAAAGAGCACCAAAATCTAAATCTGATTTTGCAACACCTCCTTTAGCCAAGGTTTTCTTTGCATATTCTTCAAAGATAGCTTCAGCCTTTACTTGTGCATATGGATCATTTTTGGGGAAAGTTTGCTTTAAAGCTTCAATGGTTAAATCTTTATCACCTCCACCCTTAACAATGGATTCGGCAACTTTTTTATTGAAATCCTCTTTGGCTTTAGCTTTCTTCTCTTCTTCCAATTTGGCTGCCATTTCCAATTTGGTGGTCATTTCGCTTTTAACAGCCAATTGTTGCTGTTTAAAAACCTCTTCTTGAGTTTTGGCTGCAGCTTCCTTTTTGGCTAGAATTTCTTTTTCCTTTTCAATGATTTCTTTATCTTGAGCTTGCTTTAATTGCTCACCCACAATTTTTGCTGCTTGAACAACAGATTTATAATCAATAACCTCATTAGGATTTGAAGCAACTTTGCTTTTTTCAGAAAGGTACTTTTCATACATAGCTTCCGCCTTTTCATCCTGGAAAGTCTGACCTTGAAGCATAGTTTGTTTAAATTGATTCAAAATGGCAGGTTTATCATTTCCGGCAATTTGAAGTGCCTTTTCAATTTTTTCTTCAGCAACTTTTGATTCTGCATCTTGATACTTTTTGGCTTTTTCATTGAGTGCAGCCTTTTCTTCGGCAGCAATCCTGGCCATTTCAAGTTTTTCCAAACGTTCTCTTTCTTTTCGTTCTTCCTCTTCTTGTTCCTCTTTAGTATAATCCAATTCATAATCAAAAGAGGACTTCTTAATATGATAAAAGACATTGGCCACCGGTCTAACAAACTTTTTTCCATCCTTATCAGGAATCATATCGACAATAAATTCGAATTTAGAAACAGAATCCAATTTGGATTCTTTTATTTCTGTATCAAACCGTACTTTCTTAGTTGTATATCCGCCTTTAGAGCATTCAATAAGATATACTGTATTGTAGCGCAATTTAAATTTAAACTTGGCATTATTTGGAGTTACCATTTGTTCTTGTTGAACATAGGTCCCATTTTTAGCGGTATCTACATACAATGTAACAAGACAACCTTTCAAACCGGCCGACATCTCATTGGAACTACCATTGATTTCCAAATAGCCCTTATATTGGGCAAATGAACTGAAACTCAGTATAAGAAACAAAAAAGTAAAAACTCTTTTGATACCGGTAGGGGAAATAAAGTAAACTTTTTCTAGCACTGCCTCACAAAATTAAAATGCAGCACTAAAATACAATTTGTTGGGAAATAAAAAATGGAATTATTTCTTAATACTTAAAATTTTCACTTCAAGTCGACGATTCATCCTTCTACCCTCGGGATTGTCGCTTCCATCGGGGTTCTGGTTAGCAGCAATTGGAGTACTTTTACCATAACCTTTAGGTACCAATCGTTTTCCTTTTATCCCCTTTGAAACTAAATAATCATAAACACCTTGAGCACGAGCTTTGGATAGTTTTAAATTATACTCTATTGAACCTCTAGAATCGGTGTGACCGCTTAATTCAATTGTAACACTTGGATTATTCAAAAGAAATTTGTAAAGTCGTTCCAAGGCATCATAATAATCTTTTCCAAGATTGGCTATATCGAAGTCGAAGAAAAAGACATCACTCAACACCATTTTATCTCCAACTTTAATGTTGGCAATATCCGCTTCAAATAAATCGGTACGATATCCTTTTTCTTTCAAATTTTTCAACCTTTCAACTTCTGCCTCTAATTTACGAATATCCTCCATTAGGGCCAATTCGGACTGTTCTTTTGCCAGGTCTTTGAATTCCGATTTGGTGTATGCTGAAACTTGCGAAGGCGTACTGGAAATTTGAGCTTTAAATCGTTTGCGTGCAATGGCGTCAGAATCCGGTTCTAAAGTAAAATCCTTATCTTCAATTAAAGGAATATAGGAACTTTTATCAAATGCCTCAACTACTTCTGAATATGGTTTATACAACTCTGATTCAATATAAACACAATATGTATGTCCGGCAGGTAATACACTCAAATAATGGCCGGTACCTTTATTGGCACGATACAAACCGATTAATTCATTCGTTTCGTCATCCGTGATATACATTTGAATTGGAACAACCGGTTGACCTGCTTTTAAGGTATCCACCATATTAGTAATATACCCAGCCATTATGGTGTAATCAGGTTCTACATCATTAAAAGTGATACGATAAATATCCAAATCTCCAAAACCTTCGGGCCTTAAGGCCGAAACATAACCATATCGACCACTTTTGGAGAAATAAATTGAATATTCATCCCCAACAGTATTAATTGGATAGCCCAAATTAGAAGGAGAACCCCAAGTTTCTGTAACTGGATTCCAAACTGATTTAAATACATCCAAACCACCCATGTTGGTATGACCTTCAGAAGAAAAAAACAAGGTTTTTCCATCACCTGATATATGGGGGTGAGTTTCATTGTATTTAGTATTAACATTCGGACCTAAATCAATTGGTATACCCCACAATCCGTTAGGCAGCCTTCTGGACATAAAAATATCCGTATTGTAACCACCAATTCCACCTTTGGCAATTCTGGTAAAAAACAACCAATCACCATCTGCTGAAATAGAACCGGATGATTCAACCTCTTCTGAATTTACATTTGAGCCAGGGTTATAGGGCTCTTCAAAAGCTCTACCTTTCCTTTTGGAAATCATGATATCATCATACCCATCAAAATTATCTATAAAAAGCACCAAATTTTCTCCATCAGGAGATAAACCAACTGCCTCTTCAACCCACTCTGTGTTAATAGATGATCCGGCATTCCTACCTTCCGTAAACCTTCCTCTTTTTTCTCTTGCCCTGTAAACATCATTCATCTTAAATCCATCGTAATCATTCTCAAGTCCAAGATTATCAGGCCTTTTTGTATTGTAAATCAGGAAAGACTCATTTTCGGGGACCATAGGATCAAAATCCGGATAAGGAGAGTTGATAGAACTACCCAAATTCTCAAAATTACAATCTATAGGGTTCTTTCTAAACTCTTTAGCGTTAATACACATCTCAATCCATCTAGATGGCTTTGGACCGTTTACTTCGGTATCACCTTCTTCAGCCTTGGCTTTATCAAAAGCACGAATAGCATCATCTAATCGATCTGCATACATATACGCCCTCCCTAAGTGATAAAAGGCATCTTTTGGATGTTTTGTTTGCTCTGCAACAAACTCCAAATAACTTACTGCCTTAACCTTGTCAATATTTGTTTGAAGGTAGCACAATCCAATGTAGTAATTATAATCTACATTTTTAGGATCGTTGACTAGCATTAAAAGGTAATCTTCAAGTGCAGATTTAAAATTCTCATTAAAGAAATTCTCCTTTGCAATTGATGTCTTAGGCTTGTAAGGTTTCTCCTTACTTTTCAACTTTCCTCCTGTGTTCAGACTATCTTGGGCGTTAGAAAAAGTAAATGAAAAAGCGAATACAAAGGCAAGCCCCAATATTCGATAATTCACAACCTTAACTAGTACATTCATAACACTTATTTCTGAAAATTTTACGAACTGCAATGCTACATTTTTTATTCGACAAATCCGAGTTATTTTAAACCTATAAATAAGATTGTCTTTTTATCTAAATATTTTTATTTCTATCCGACGATTCAATTGTCTGTTTTCAGGATTATCAGTACCATTTGGATTGGAATTGGGGGCTATGGGCTGAGTTTCTCCATATCCAACGGCCCTTAACCTTTTTCCATTTATCCCTTTGGCAGACAAATGCTCCATTACTGCGGCGGCACGATCTTTACTTAAACTTAAGTTGTACTCATCATTACCTTTAGAATCAGTATGACCCCCAATTTCAATATTCAAATCAGGGTGCATGACAAGGTAATTATACAATTTATTTAATTCAGGGAAAGACTCCCTTTTTAAGAAAGACTTATCGTAGTCAAAATAAATATTCTTCAAAATTACCTTTTTGTTTTCTCTCAACTGAGAAAAATCATCATCATCCACATAGGTTTGTTCCACCTTTACTTCAGGAGCATCTTCTTGCATAATCAGACTCTTGATAGTAGCATTTCTTTGATTAGCCTCTTGAAGCCTTGCCTTTTGAAACTCCAATTCTTTTGCTAAAAACTCTACTTTATCTGCCAATTCCTTCATCTCTTCTCTCAACAATCGATTATCGTTTTCAAGTTCTCCAATTCTTTTCTTCTGCGTTGCAATTGTCTTTTGCATCTCCCCACTTTCATACTGTACTTTTAATTCATACTGCTCTTTCTCCTTCTTTTCTTGATCTGCTTTCAATTTTGCTTTTAAGGCCAATTGATTTTGAACTTTGGCAATAGAATCAGCCACTAACTTCTCTTTTTGAGCTCTTTTCGCTTCCTCCTTCGCCAAAGCCAACTTTTGTCTTTCTTCTTCCGCTTTAGCTTGCGCAGCTTTTCTCTCTTCAGCTATTTGAGCGGATCTTGCTTCTTGCTCTTCTTTCAATTTAGCAGCTTGAGCTCTTTGTTGTTCCTCTTTTAATTTAGCCTCGTTCTCTAATTTAACTCGTTGTTCTTCCTTAATTCTTAAATCTTCCAAAGCTTTTCTTTTTGCTTCTTCAATTGCTTTTTTCTTTTGAATTTCATCTGCCTCCAATTTTGCTTGTTTAAAGGCGGCCTCTTTTTCTTTCAGAACAGCCAAAGCTGCCTGTTCTTCTGATTGGTTAGCTTTAATTTCTTGTTCTAATTTCGTTAAAGCATCAGAAATGCTTTCTCCTTCTTTTATTCCAAGTTTAGCTCTTTTTAAGGTATTTTCAGCTTCCAATTGAGCCTTTTTTGTTTCTATGGCTTTTAACTCAGCGGCTTCTTTAGCTTTTTGAGCTGCCAATAATTTTGTTTTGGCTGCTGCTGCTGCTTTAATTTCAGCTTCCTTCTTGGCTTTAAGCTCTGCAGATTCCTTAGCATTAGCTACTTGCTGATTTGCTGATTGAGCTGCCTTTTGGGCTTGGGCGGCTTCTTTTGCCTTTTTACTTGCAAGTACTTGAGCTTCATCTGCTTGCAATTTCAAACGTTCATACTCTGAGTTTGCCAGGGC
>JAIBAJ010000015.1 GCA_019695265.1 Bacteroidia bacterium
GCAATCACCAAAGCAGTAGGATTGGCATTTCCGATATCTTCTGATGCTAAAATGAGCATTCTTCGGGCAATAAAAAGAGGGTCTTCCCCTCCTTCAATCATCCGGGCGAGGTAATATACCGCTGCATTGGGGTCGCTACCCCGTATGGATTTTATAAAAGCCGAAATAATATCATAATGTTGTTCACCTGTCTTGTCGTAGAGTGCTATGTTTTGTTGGACAATTCCGAGAACTTTTTCATCTGTAATTTCGATAGAGTCTTGTCCCAGGTTTTTGACAACTAATTCGAACACATTCAGCAATCGTCTGGCATCACCACCTGACAATCTATAGAGTGCTTCTGTTTCGAGGAGTTGGATATTTTTTGATTTAAGAAAACCATCTTTTTGCATTGCCTGGGATAGGATGGAGAAGAGGTTTTCGTTGCTAAGGTGTTTGAGTACATAAACCTGGCAACGGCTGAGCAAGGCTGAAATTACTTCGAAGGAAGGGTTTTCGGTGGTGGCACCGATCAGGGTAACCCATCCTTTTTCAACAGCACCGAGCAGGCTATCTTGTTGACTTTTGCTAAATCTATGTATTTCATCAATAAATAAGACCGGGTTATTGGTTCCGAAAAACTGGTCACCTCTGGCCTTTTCAATTACTTCACGAATGTCTTTCACTCCGGAGTTGATGGCACTAAGGGAGTAGAACGGACGTTTAAGGCTATGTGAAACGATATTGGCCAGGGTAGTTTTTCCAACACCCGGAGGGCCCCACAGAATCATGGAAGGAAGCAGTCCACTTTCGATGGCACGACGGAGCACGGCATTAGGACCTGTTAAATGTTCCTGGCCGATGTACTCGTCCAATGTTTTTGGGCGCATTCGTTCGGCTAAGGGTATATTTTCATCCATGATACAAAGGTAAACTCCAACTTGAAAGATGGATTAAAAATGGAGGATTTTAGTTGGAATTTTAGTGATTAGAAATAAGATGAAAATTTTAGGATTCTTTACAGGCGAATTTAATCATGATTAGAGCCAATGTTTAAGTGTGTATCTTTGTTGAATGACGATTGAATCCATCCATGAACAATTTGGACCCGAAGCCCAGTCGGATATAGATATTTATGATGGATATTTTGTGTTTTTGAGGAAGGACGGGATCATGCAAATTCAATATTTCAAGGATCAAAGTTATGGGGTTGAGGATGCTCGTAAAATATTAGATTCTTTCAGGAAATTAGGAGGTGGAGAGAGGCGTAAGGTATTAGCAATTTACCACCATAATAATTTGTTTGATCAAGAGGTTATGAAATTAATAGGAAGTGAAGAAGTGACAAGGCCCTTAGTTAAGGCTGATGCGTTGGTAACGAATAGTTTAGCTTTGAAAATACTTATAAATGGATATTTTCATGTGGTAAAGACACCTCGCCCTATTCGGATTTTTAACAACAAGGATGAAGCTGTAACTTGGTTACATGGCTTAACCATCGAATAAGTGAAGTTCTAATCCCTGTTCTAAAATAAAAGCTAGGAGCAAGACAGGTTGTTATTGCCTTATAAGTTTGGTGTAAATCAGATGGTGTTTCAGTGGTTCTGTAATGAAATGTAAACAATTACTTACGCATATTAGGCATATTTCGCATTAGTTTACTCATTTGTTCACGGTTAGTAAACATTTTCATCATTTTTCTAGTCTCATCAAATTGATTGAGTAATTTATTTACTTCCTGTATGGAAGTTCCACTACCTGCTGCAATACGTTTACGGCGGTTACCATTAATAATAGCCGGGTTTTCTCTTTCAGCCGGAGTCATGGAAGAAATGATAGCTTCAATTCCTTTAAAGGCATCATCACCAATTTCAATATCCTTCATTGCTTTGCCCATTCCGGGAATCATACCGATTAAATCTTTCATGGAGCCCATTTTTTTGATTTGATCGATTTGCTTCAGGAAGTCGTTGAAATTGAATTGGTCTTTTGCTAATTTTTTGGTGAGTTCGCGTGCTTGATTTTCGTCAAATTGTTGTTGAGCTCTTTCAACCAAGGAAACGATGTCACCCATACCTAATATACGGTCTGCCATCCTCTCCGGATGAAATACATCCATGGCGTCCATTTTTTCACCTAAACCGACGAATTTGATGGGTTTAGTTACAACGCTACGGATACTTAGGGCAGCACCACCGCGGGTATCACCATCCAATTTGGTGAGAATTACACCGGTAAAATCAAGGGTGTCATTAAAAGCTTTAGCAGTATTTACGGCATCTTGCCCGGTCATACTATCTACCACAAACAAAATTTCGTTGGGTTGTAAAGCTGATTTCAATGACGCAATTTCATCCATCATTTGCGCATCAACAGCCAAACGACCGGCGGTATCGATAATTACAACCGAGTGACCTTTGGATTTAGCATGATTGATAGCGTTTTTAGCGATTTGAACTGCATTTTTGGTATCAGGTTCTGCATAAACTTCCACTCCAATTTGTTCACCAAGCACTTTCAATTGGTCAATCGCTGCCGGGCGATAAATGTCACAAGCAACAAGCAATGGGTTTTTACCTCTTTTGGTTTTGAGGTGGTTTGCTAATTTTCCTGAGAAGGTTGTTTTACCACTTCCTTGAAGTCCGGCCATCAGAATTACGGTAGGGTTTCCTCCTAATTGGATATCAACCTTGCTTCCACCCATTAATTGGGCCAATTCATCATGAACCAATTTTACCAAAAGTTGTCCTGGCGAAACGGAGGTCAATACATCCTGGCCTAGAGCTTTTTCCTTAACTGTGTCGGTGAACTGTTTGGCAATTTTATAGTTAACGTCGGCGTCGAGCAAGGCTTTTCTAACTTCTTTCAAGGTTTCAGCAACGTTGATTTCTGTAATTTTTCCTTGGCCTTTCAATACTTTAAAGGCTCTGTCCAACTTTTCACTTAAATTTTCAAACATGTTTCTTTCGTTTTAGGATGTAACAATTGTATTAAAATTGCTTCAGAATTTCAGGGTGCAAAGAAACTGATTTTTTTGCTACTGAACTCAGTGTTAAAGCAGGAAAATTTGAGCGATTAATTCCGGCATTTTCAACATTTCCGTTTCAGTAGAATTTGACTTAAAATGAGTTGAATGAATGTACCAGCGGTTGAGCCTGATGTTTTATTGGCTCATTTTATCCAGATAGGATTTGTCTTTGTCTAAAATTCCCTTCCCAAGAAAATAGATATCATCTGATTGGATATTGGTTAGGTAGGAGGGGTTGTTTTCAAGGAGACTTGAACCCAGGTAGAACCAGTCATCATTTTTTATTTTTTCCAATTCAGCCTTATTTTTTAAAACCAAGGCTCTGCCTAGAAAGTACAGATCATCGTCCTTGACAAACTTAAGCAGAGTCTCTTTTTTTTCGAAAATGGATTTTGCCAAATAATAAATATCGTCGTTTTGGATTTTTGATAAAACTAAAGTGTCATTAGTTATTCGGCTGTACCCAAGGTAATGCAAATCGTTTCCGGAAATGGATTGAGCGAGGGAATTAAAAGAAAACCCAATGGTTATACTAAAGGCAATAAACCATAAATAGGCCGTTTTTTTTTCAAAAATCTGGGACTCAATCATGGTAGCAATACAGTTTGCTTTAAAGGAGAATTAGAGAACGAAGGTAGATAACATTTTTGGGAAAATCGAGGTTGATTTCTCAAAGATTGCTAATTCAACACTTTTTCAAATTTCCCATTTAATAATTTAAAAGTGAAAACACCCAGCTTAATTTGTTGTCCTTCTTGCATTTCATTCAAATCAATTGCCTCACCGGTCATGGTATGAACGGTGCCTCCTGTTGCTTTGGCAATATCAAGGTAACGTGGATTAGGTGAAAAGCGGCTTGCACATAGAATAATATGAACCGGCTTGGTTAGTTGAGAAATCAATGCTAAATCACGCGGAGTGGCTAGGTTATCGGCAATCATAACCAGACTTTCGCAGGAAGGGCAAGCTTCCTGAGCTCTTAATAAGGCTTCGATGTTGTTTTCAGATTTATCACCACCATTGTTGCAGGCTTTAAGTAAAGTTTCTTTTACCTGCTCAAAGGAGGAGCAGTCGGTACTGTATATACCTCCTGTATTGCCTAAGGATTTATTTACATCCAGTTTGCCGTCGCCATCATTAAAGAAAAAGGCTTTGGAGAAGTTCTTTTTGGAAATATTTTTTTTGAGCCAACGCATGGTTTGTGCTAGGTAAGGCGACATACTGGCGGTTACATCAATAACCAAGGCGGAATTTTTCCAATTGTGTTTATCTAACGCTGTTATTACAACTTCTTCGGCTGCTTTGTCAAGCCGTTCAAAACCAGGAGGTGGTGAAGATTTTACCTCAGGTGAGTTCCTGCCAGACGGAAAAAAGGTAGAATTATTAATTAATTCACCGGGTTCGGCCTGGCATTTCCCCTTGGTAAATTTAATAGGAAGCATAAAATTGGTAAGTAAAGCATCTCCATTAACACGACCAACTTGCCAATCGGGCATATTTTGTATAGCTTTTAGTGCAATATCGTCGCATGGTTGGCCAATGCCTAAAGCCACTTTAGAATACCGTAATTTCCCCATGGTGTCTATGGTGAATTTGAGGTTTACCTGGCCATTGCAATTGCAACCTGGAGGATTAGGACTGCTTAATAGGACGCCCTTCAAATAGGTTTTGAATTTTTGTTCACCTCCGATAAATTGTGTGGGTAGGGTAGGTCCAGTTTTTGCAGGAGGAAATTTTTTGGGACCTGGTTTGGAATTGTCAGGTTCCGGGGTTTTCAATTTATTTTTTGGCTTTTCCAGCATATCCAAAAAAGCGGATAATTTGGCAATCTCGGTTGAATAAGCCGTACTATCTGTTCCCGGACGGTAGGTAATTAAAAAACCATGGAACATTTTCCGCCCTTCTTGCAGGTTAGGTACAGCGGTTTGTCCGGTTTCCAAATAGGCTACGCCATCTTCTTGGGTTATACCTGGAATAAACTTTTCAAGTTCTTTCCAGCGTTTTTGGTTCAAGAGATTTTGATTGAATTTTTCACTGCGTTGAAATTTGGTATAGAAAAGTTCAATTCTAAGTACTTCAAAATGCCTGATTTTTTCTAAAGTTTCAGGATTTAAAATGGTAGGTTTGTCATAAGGTGTCCTTACTAAAACCTGCCATCCTTTGATGCTTGTGGTATCAAAGTTTTCTACCAATCTGGCCTTGGTCATTTGGGCGTTGGTAGAAAATGTTAAACCAAGAAAGGTAAGCAGCGTAATAAACTTAGTTTTCATAGGCAATACAAGCCAAATGTTTAACGTTTCAACCCAAAACCGAAAAATGAAAATTCTTTTCAGTTCACCTTTCAGGAAAACGTTGGTTTTCCTTTTTTCTTGTCTAACCTACATCCTATTGGCTGCCATGCTATTTTCGTCATGCAGTTCGCAAGGCCATGTCAGAAAATGCGATGGTTCCAGAGGTACCCGAGTTCCGATGGGTGTGTTGTAAATTATGAAAACAAGGGGAATCCACCCATCAAGTCGTTTACATCTTTTCGAACCGAAGCAATAACTGTTTTGTTATCGAGGTTCATCAAGGTTTTATCAATTAAATCGACAATTTGAGGGATGTAAGGTTCTGTAATTCCTCGGGTTGTTATGGCTGGTGTACCTATTCTTATTCCACTGGTAACAAAAGGTGATTTGTCATCAAATGGAACCATGTTTTTATTGACAGTAATATCTGCCTCCACCAAACCATTTTCGGCTTGTTTACCTGTTAATCCTTTGGATCGCAAATCAATTAGCATACAATGGTTATCTGTTCCTCCGGATATAATTTTATAACCTTTTTTCACAAAGCAGTCAGCCATTACTTTTGCATTTTGCACTACTTGAACGCAATAGTCAAGGTATTCATCGGATAGAGCTTCTCCAAATGCAACGGCTTTTGCAGCGATTACATGTTCTAATGGGCCTCCTTGAGTTCCGGGGAAAACTGCTCCGTCCAATACAGCACTCATCATTTTCAATTCTCCTTTAGGAGTGGTTTGGCCAAATGGGTTTGGAAAATCTTTTCCCATCATAATAACCCCACCTCTTGGACCTCGAAGTGTTTTATGGGTGGTTGTTGTAACGATATGACAATGAGGCATAGGATCGTTTAGTAATCCTCTGGCAATTAATCCGGCGGGATGAGAAATGTCGGCCAGTAATAATGCTCCAACCTGATCTGCAATTTCGCGAAGGGTTTTGTAATCCCAATCGCGTGAGTAAGCAGATGCTCCACAAATAATTAACTTGGGTTTTTCTTTTTTTGCAGTATCTGCAATTTTATTGAAATCAACTCTTCCTGTATTTTCCTCTACACCGTAAAAGCTTGGTACATATAATTTTCCTGAAAAGTTAACTGGTGAACCATGGGTTAAATGACCACCATGGGAGAGGTTAAATCCCAGAATTTTATCGCCCGGATTCAGACAGGCCAGCATAACTGCAGCATTGGCCTGAGCTCCGGAATGAGGTTGAACATTGGCCCATTCAGCATTGAACAAAGTTTTTAACCTGTCTATTGCAAGTTGTTCAACCTGGTCAACCACTTCACATCCCCCATAATATCTTTTACCAGGAAGTCCTTCTGCATATTTATTAGTCAAAACCGATCCCATGGCTTTCATTACCTGGTCACTAACATAGTTTTCTGAGGCAATTAGTTCTATCCCAACTGTTTGACGTTTTTTTTCTTTGTTGATTAGGTTGAAAATCTGGGTGTCGCGTTGCATGTTTTGACAATTTTTAATGGGGCGAAGGTAAGTTAGATTACTGGAAGGAAAAATAACCCATCTTTGGAAACTTCTACAGGTTATTAACCAAATCTATGGAGAATCCTCAAAAGCCCAAGCGGAAAATGCAACAGGTTAGTTTTAAAACCTTAGATGATTTTTGGGAATTTTTACCTGCCGATGAAAAACTTATTTGCAGGAAACTGAGAGCATTGGTTTTGGATTGTATCCCGTTTGCTACGGAGCAACTTTCGTATAACGTTTTGTATTTCAAAGGACACCGAATGATTTGTTTTATCTGGCCAGCCTCTGTTGGATGGGGAGAAAATCAAAATTGGAAGGGTGTTAGGTTTGGATTCGCATATGGCAACTATTTGGTGGATGAGGAAGTTTATTGGGATAAAGGAAGCCGAAAACAAGTGGTTTGGAAAGACTTTCAATCTATCTCAGATATTCAATCCGATATCATTAAGGACTTTTTATTTCAAGCGTATGAATTAGATCAAGGACCTAAACCAAAATAGGTAAATAAAGGAATTTCCTGGCAATTTAACAGGGTGTATTGTGATATTATTTTGTTTTATCCAACACGATAAACAAAAGCAAAAAGGTTTAACAAGGTTTGAAAATCAAACATATACCTTTGTGACCTGTTTACTTAAAATATGAAAAAACTTTTTACAACCATTCTGGTAGGAGCTGTTTGCCTTACCCTGAACACCCAAGCCCAAATTAGTCACGGAGGTCAACCGCTTTCAAACCATTTCCCTTCTTTATTTAAGTCGGTGGAAGGTGTGGAATTGACAGCTCCAGACCCTTCTAGCCTTTTGGCAGAAGATCAGGATAGGGCAGTAAAAGGTAGTTTATATCGAATTGGGACTTCCCTTTTGACAGATATAAAGCCTACAAATTCAGGAACTTGGACTCTGTTGCCGGACGGAGGAAAAGTTTGGAGATTGCAAGTTTCGGCTTCCGGTGCTAAAGCTTTGGGTTTTTATTTTGACCAATTCCATTTACCAGTAGGTGCTCAATTGTTTGTATACAATGAAAATAAATCCCAGGTAATTGGAGCCTTTACTTCTGAAAATAATCATGAAAGCGGCTATTTTGCCACCGAAATGATTTTTGGATCTTCAGCCATATTGGAATTGTACATTCCATTGAAATCAAAAGGTTCCAACCTGCAATTTCACTTAAATGAGGTGGCATATTTTTATAGAAATGTTTATGCTCCTAAGGATGCCAAGGATTTTGGAGATTCAGAAAGTTGCGAAGTAAATGTTAATTGTTCGGAAGGGAATAACTGGGCTAACCAAAAAAGAGGTGTTGCCAGAATTATGGTGAAAGCCGGAAATCAGTATGGATGGTGTTCCGGTTCCTTAATTAATAATACCAATGTGGATTGTTCTCCATTATTCCTAACTGCTGACCATTGTTCTGAAGGAACCAGTGCCAGTGATTTAAATCAATGGGTTTTTTATTTTAATTACCAGGCTTCAGGATGTACCAATCCTGCTTCACAAGGAACTCTTGCCAACCAAACCATGACCGGTGCCACACTTAAGGCCCAAACAACCGGAATGGGAAACCAGGATAGTGACTTTTATTTAGTTCTTCTAAACAACAATGTACCTCAATCTTATGCCCCCTATTTTAACGGTTGGGATAGAAATAATACAGCATCAACGGGAGGAGTAGGTATTCACCATCCTGCCGGTGATATCAAGAAAATTTCAACCTATACCGGAACATTGGTTTCCAGCACGTATGGAGGAACAGTTGCCAATACACACTGGAGAGTTACCTGGGCAGGAACAGCCAATGGTCATGGTGTAACCGAAGGAGGTTCTTCCGGTTCTCCGCTTTTCGGAAGCAATGGATTAATTGTTGGTCAATTAACAGGTGGAAGTTCTTATTGCACCGCACAAACTTCTCCTGATTTATACGGTAAGTTTTCGTATAGCTGGACTTCGAACGGAGCAGCGGCTAATCGTCAATTAGCACCTTGGTTGGATCCTTCTTCTTCCGGAGTTACAACCTTGGCAGGCGTTAACCAGCCATGTGTTCAGGTGGATCCCCCGGTAGCAGATTTCACTGCCAACAATACGGTGGTAGGTATTGGTCAGCAAGTAAATTTTACTGATTTAAGTACCAACTCTCCAACCAGTTGGAGCTGGAGTGTAAGTCCAAACACATACACCTATGTTCAAGGTACTTTTCCTTCTTCCCAAAACCCTAAAATGACTTTTTCAAGTGCGGGTTATTACACCATTACCTTAACTGCAACCAATGATGGAGGTTCTGATACAGAAGTGAAAACCAATTATATTTTGGTTACTTCCGGTGGACAAACTACGGTTTGTGATACAGCTTTCTACTTTGATGGAAGGTATTATGGTGGTAGTAACTTAGGGGCGAATTTTAGTCTGGATGCTACTAACTACGATACTAACACACCTTTTGATGCCACCAACTACAGCACAGAATGGATGTCGTTTTATGAATTGCCAAGCGGTACTGATACCAACTGGTATTTAGGTAGCCTTTCCTACTTTGATGCTGTTGCAACCAGCAACGATTGGTTAACTTTCGGTCCAGTTTCTATTCCGGCGGTTGGTGCTACCTTACATTGGCAACATTTACTTCCGGATAATGATTTCAGAGATGGATACTCGGTAAAAATTTCAACCGTTGGTGCCACCGTTGCAAACCTAAATGCAGGTGCAACTTTGTATTCTGCTACGGATAATGACCCTTCCACAGATGGAGATACCGTATGGACTGATCAATCCGCAGTTATTTCAGCAGCTACCTATGGAGGACAAAATGTTTATATCGGTTTTAAACACGTTTCAACCGATATGTTCTTCCTTTTGTTGGATAATTTGTACATCGATTATTGCACCACTATTCCGGTAGGAATATCTGAAAATGATCAATTGGTTTCTGTTTATCCTAACCCGAGCACAGGATTAATTACTATTTCGGGTCTGCTTGCTGATTCCCAGCTAAGTTTATCCGACCTTTCCGGTAGGAAATTGCTTGTTCCTATTTCTTCCAATGCCGGCCAGGCTCAAATGGACTTGTCCAATTTGGCCAATGGAATGTATCTGGTAAATATTTCCAATCAGGGTCAAACAAAAGCCTATAAAGTTCAAGTAATAAAATAGACTTGTAATAGCTCCCATTTGTTTCTTGTTCCGTTTTATCTTTGCCACATGCTCGATAAGATAAACGGAATAAGAAACGAAGCGGAAAGCGAAGTGTTGACTTCGGCAGAAGCTACTGAAAATTTTAGAATTAAGTACCTTGGCAGAAAAGGATTATTGAATGATCTTTTTGAAGCCTTTAAGCTTGTTCCGGGACCTGAGAAACGTGATGTTGGTAAGGCCTTGAATGAGCTTAAATTGTTTTTAGAGGCCAAGTGGCAAACCGCTCAGGAGAATACCCAAACTTCTGTGAGCCAGACCCAAGGACTTGATTTAACCTTGCCCGGTGAACCCTACCAATTAGGAAGCAGGCATCCATTGTCCATCGTTCGTGGAAAAATTGCTGGAATTTTTGAACGAATTGGTTATACCGTTGCCGATGGACCTGAAATTGAAGACGATTGGCATAACTTCTCTGCCTTGAATTTTCCCTTGAACCACCCGGCTCGGGATATGCAGGATACCTTTTTTGTTGAAAATCCAACAGGAGATGAACCTTTCGTTTTAAGAACACATACTTCCTCGGTTCAGGTAAGAGTAATGGAGACGACTCAACCTCCCATCCGAATGATTATGCCGGGTCGAGTGTATCGGAATGAAGCTATTTCAGCCCGAGCTCATTGCTTTTTTCATCAGGTAGAAGGCTTGTATATTGATAAAGATGTTTCATTCGCTGAGTTAAAACAGACATTGCTGTACTTTGCTCAGGAATTGTTTGGAAAAGATGTTCAAATTCGTCTACGTCCAAGTTATTTCCCATTCACAGAACCTAGCTTTGAGGTGGATGTTTCTTGCAGCCTTTGTGGTGGAAAGGGATGTAATATTTGTAAATATACCGGCTGGCTCGAAATTCTTGGCTGTGGCATGGTGGATCCCAATGTTCTCGATAATTGCGGAATTGATAGTAAACAATATACCGGCTTTGCTTTCGGTATGGGAATTGAACGAATTGCACAACTTTTATTTCGAGTTCCGGACTTACGCCTATATTCGGAAAATGATTTGCGTTTCTTAAATCAATTTAAAGCAGAAAGGTCTTAATACTATGTCACAATTTATCCCTGATCTCAGCAATATGGTTTCTTCATGGAACAATTTTGAGCGCAGAATGGCTCAACTTTTATCCATCGTGTTTCAACCTATGTTTATGCCATTGCTGACTGCCTGGATGCTTTTTAATAGCCATACCTACATCGATTTTACCTCCGAACCGGTTGTTAGAAAGTTCGTTTACCTTACCTTACTTCTCACCACCGTTATTTTGCCGGTTATGGTATTTGGTTATCTTTTTAGAAAAAAGATTATTACCACCTACCATATTGATAAACGGGAGGAACGTAAGTATGCATTTGTGGTAACCATCTTCTTTATGGGATTAACGTATTGGATTTTTTCTCAAACCAGTTTGCCTTCCATTTTTTACGCCATGATTATTGGTGGAATGATTTCAATCCTCATCTCAGCCCTCATTACTTTACTTTGGAAAATTAGTATTCACATGATGGGTGTTGGCGGTTTGGTTGGATCGGTGGCCGGACTTTCCTACTTATTAAAAATGGATCTTTCCTCCATGATTTATTTTTCTTTGTTTATTTCCGGACTAACCGGGTTTGCTCGTTTGAAGTTATTTGCTCATACACCTGCTCAAGTTTACTGGGGCTTTACTCTTGGAATTGTTGTTATGTTCTTGACCGTTGTTGGTTTGGGCTGATTGTATTTTTATGAAAACCTTTCTTACCTATTTAAAATTAATCCGCTGGTTTAACCTCTTTATGATGGGGGTAACCATGGTTTTAACCCGGTATTTTTTATTGAATACCTTTTTGTTGGCAAAAGGTTTGGAGCTGTCTTATCCAACCTTTGAGTTTATTTTGGTAGTGCTTTCTACTGCCCTAATGTCGGCCGGAGGTTATATTGTTAACGATATTTTTGATGCCGAAGCAGATACCATTAATAAACCCAATAAATTGTATGTTGGAAAAGATATTTCTGTGCAAAATGCCTGGACTTTGTATTGGATTCATACTTTACTTGGACTTGCAATTGGCGTTTTTCTAGCTTACCGCATCGAATTGCTTTCTTTAGCCATTGTGCCTTTGCTAATTATTGGCCTGCTTTGGTTTTACACCACCACCTATAAAAAAATGCCCTTGATTGGAAATGTTGTCATTTCTGGTTTTACTGCGTTTGTTCCTTTGGTAGTTGGCTTGTTTGAACAAATCGCCGAACAAAAAAGCTATCACATGGCTTTTATAGATATTAAATTTGTAATGGGTTTTTCTGTTTTTGCCTTTCTGATTTCGATGGTTCGTGAAATTGTGAAGGACCTCGAAGATATGGAGGGTGATCATGAAACAGATTGCCGCACTATGCCTATTGCCTGGGGTGTGCCAATTAGTAAAGGAATTGCCTTGCTTTTTGTGTCGGTCTTATTGGTTGCGTTGGGTTATTTGGAATACGACCAATGGGTTAATGAAGACAAGTTTTCCTTCTATTATTTCACTTTGTTTATTTCCTTACCAGCTTTGGTACTTGCTCTGGTAATTGCCCGAGCTAAAACAAAAAAGAATTTCGGAACAGCAAGTTTATTGAGCAAAGTGGTTATGTTAACCGGAATTTGTTCCATGGTGGTGTTTTGGTATACCCTTAGACCTTATTTTCCTAAGCCTGCTCAAGCCCAGGAAGTAGTACCTCAAGCTCAGGTTCAGGTTGGATACTAATATGAAAAATTGGACCTTACCATTTAGCCTTATCCTAGGTTCAGGATCGCCTCGACGCAAACAATTGCTGGAAGGTTTAGGTTTGGAATTTGTTGTTCGGGTAAAACCTACCGACGAATCTTTTCCGCCCCAGCTCCAAGCCCAAGAAATACCCCTTTTTCTTTGCGAACAAAAAGCAATGGCTTTCGAAGCCCGGGAATTGGGCGATTCGGTTTTGATTACTTCCGATACCATCGTTTGGGTGGATAACCGGGTTTTGAATAAGCCCGAAACGGAAGAGGAAGCCATTCAAATGCTGGAAATGCTCTCCGGAAAAATGCATGAAGTGTATACCGGAGTTTGCCTTCGAAGTGCCCATAAACTGGAAAAATTTGCCGTGCTTACCAAAGTTTACTTCAAGCAATTAAGCCCGGATGAAATCCAATATTATGTGAAAAATTACAAACCCCTCGATAAAGCAGGCGCCTATGGTGCACAAGAATGGATGGGTTACGTTGCCATTACTAAGCTGGAAGGCAGTTATTTTAATGTAATGGGTCTCCCTGTTATGGAATTATGGGAAAAGCTTAAGGCGTTTTAGCTCCACTAAAATAGGACAATGGTACGGTGAGTTTGTCAAAAACAAAGTACTGTATAATCACTAAATCATCTTCGTTGGAAAGTTTGCCATACATGCGGTCAACATCGTACATTACTTCTTTGTTGTAGGATGGCATGTTTTGTCCGGGACGTTTTAAATACGACCTAAGTTCTACCTTTTTACCATCTGATTTTACCATTCGGTAAATAGCCAAAGGACTCGATGAAACAATCGAATCTTTTATTTTGGCCTCCGGATAATCGAATGCTTCAAAGTTGATAAATTTCCAGCCGGTCAAATAGTCTTTTAACGCCAATGTATCTACAATGGCCAGGTTTTTTCCGCTTTGCATGGCCTTTATCGCAAAACTATTGGTTGACAAGATATCGATCTGAAACGAATTATCCGGTTTTTGCGGGTATTCAACACTTACACTTTTTATATCCTTAATAGTGTTGTACCTGAAAATTTCCGTATCGCGCCAATCCTTCATACGTGTCATATACCTTGTGCTTAAATATCCATTAAATCCAGGAATATAACATATAAACGGAGTCTCATCTCCTTCTTTTATCATGTATGAACCCAGGTCGTCATGTGCTGCTCCACCTACATAATATACCAAAGCCGGTTCATCTTCATCCTGTGTGTAAATTTCAATTTTTACTGCCCTGGCTGCCATATCTTTTACAATGTTATTGTGCGATTTTTTGGGAACAGGGTTTTTTACTTCCACCAGACGTATGGTTTTTAATAGGGTGTTCATTGCATCAGCCCTAACCGTGTATTTATTTTCAACCATCCATTCGGTGGGGCTTTTTCGGAAAAGAGTGACTTTGTTTCCTTTTTTGTCGGCCAGGAAAATTTTCGTAATCGAACTTGTATCTGAAATGGCAAAGTCGGTGGCTGAAAAACTTCCGGTTTTTTGATTTTTGGTGTACAAAAAGTAAGCAATTCCGGATAAAACAATCAGGATAGCCAGGTAAATCAGGTTTTTCTTCATAATCGGTGCAAAGCTAATTCAAGGATGCAAAGCAACAAGGGCATTATTCCTTAAAAATTGCAATTCAATCCGTGTTTTTATTATTTGGCGGGTCCCATTCGCATAAAATTTTCAATGGTTCCAAAAGTTTCAAGGCTCATGGTCGGGCTATACGTTCCTAGTCCTCGCCCCCCTTGGCTAGCGCCTTCGGGGTTCTGTGGGCTATCCACTTCTATCCCTACCCGAGGGGCCGGTGCAAGTTCCGGGTTTGGGGTTTCATTACAACTGTGGGAAATGAAAATACCCTATTGACCCAACTCAGTCAACCTTCCAACCATAGTTTGAAATACAACAGTTCGGGGTTTGGTCCGGGCAACGATAGAGGCAAGTAGCTCCCGGCAAAGAAGGGCAATGGTGCGTTGGCTGCCGGGACTACAGACGATAGCGTGACCCGACGCCCTTGACTTCGGTTGGAATTTGGCACCCGAACACCTGGCGGAGGGGGCCCGCATCCAAAAAATTAACATCAGAAAACTTTGCGGACAACTTTATACAATCTGCTTTTATCTTCGCCTCATGTTGCCTCAATTTTTTACCACAAAAGAAGAATTTAGACACTGGCTTGAACTCCATCACCTTACTGAAAGTCAGTTACTGGTAGGCTTTTACAAAGTAGGTAGCGGAAAACCCAGCATGACCTGGCCTGAATCGGTTGACCAGGCGCTGTGCTTTGGCTGGATTGACGGCATACGTAAAAACCTGGATGCCAATTCATATTCCATTCGTTTTTCGCCACGTAAGCCCAATAGCGTTTGGAGTCCAACGAATATACGGAAAATGGAGGAACTGAGCCTGGCCGGACTAATGCGGGAACCCGGACTTGCTATTTTTAATAAACGTAGAGCAGATAGCTCCTTGCTTTATTCTTTTGAGCAAAATAATCTCAGTTTGTTACCGGAGTTTGAACTTGCCTTTCAAGCCAATGCTCAAGCCTGGAGCTACTTTCAAAGCCAGCCCAAAAGTTATCGTAAAGTGGCGATTAAGTGGGTAATGACTGCCAAACAAGCCACAACACGCGAAAAAAGGATGCTAACTTTGATACATGATTGTGCCGAAGGACGAAAAATTAAACCCCTGAGTTATTAAGGGTGATTACGAACTTAAAGCTGTGATTGTTGGTCTGGGAATAAAGTATTTTCAAAAAGTATCCTAATTCTGTATGCACCAAGCGCATTTCTATACCTTCGCACTTGCATGAAAAGGGCGGTATTTTTAGTATTGTTTATTGCCATTGGACTCCAATTTTCGAGCTGTTCATTGGTAAGAACCTTGGTGTATTTTCAGCCCAAACTGGAAACCTATAAAGCTTTTCCGGAAGTAAAGATTAAGGCTTCTGAACAGCCCTTTCGTTTTTCTGAAGTTAAGGATTTGAACAGGTTAGGTAAAACAATGCAGCTTAATAACCGAAAACTGAATTCTAAGGTTGTAAATTTGGAAGAGTTGCTTGATAAGGGACCTACGGCATCTTTTCTGATTATTCGAAACGATACCATTTTGTATGAATACTACAAGAATGAAATGCCGATGGAAGGTGTGGTAACCACTTTCTCGGTGGCTAAATCGTTCGTTGCTACATTGTTAGGCATTGCAATCGAAGAAGGCAAAATTTCTGGAATTGATGAACCTATTACCACTTTTTTTCCTGAATTGGGTAAAAAGTCCCCGGCTTTAAAATCGGTAACCCTAGCCCACCTTTTGAAAATGAAAAGTGGGATGAAGCAGGCCAATCCAATCGCTTTGTATTATGGAAATAACTTGAAGCATCACATGAAGAAAAGCAGGTATAAATTAAAACCTGATTCAGTGTTTGCTTATGACAATGCCAATACACAATTGCTTGGAATGGCTATTGAACGAGCCACCGGAAAGCCCTTGTACCAATACATGGAAGAGAAACTTTGGAAACCCTTGGGAGCCGAATACGATATTACCTGGAGTGTTGACAATAATCGGGATAAACAGGTAAAGGCATTTTGTTGCCTCAATGGCCGAACCAGAGATTTTGCTAAATTTGGTAGGTTGTATTTAAATAAAGGCAATTGGAATGGTAAACAACTGGTACCCGAGGCCTGGGTTAAATTAACCGCTATGCATGACCCCAATTCCTATTCGGTGTCGAGGTATAAAATGCATTGGTGGTTGGGAAATCAGGATGTTGGTTCATTTTATGCCAATGGTATGTACAACCAATATATTTGGGTTTACCCAAGGAAAAACATTGTTATTTGTCGTTTTTCGGATATTAATCGCGAAACGGATGGGTACTGGCAGGATATTTTTAATGAAATAGTAGATCAATTATAAGCATGAACTTTTTATACAACGAACTGCAAGAGCTGCAGAGCATGGAAGGCAAAACTCTGGATACTGTTTTCTACCAAATTTGGCGGAACCGTGCTAATCCTTCCAAACCCTTCGACTTCATTGATAAAATAGAGTTTGTATTTCGGGACAGTCCATCTGTATTGTTAGGTGTAAGTGAAGATGCTTTAGGGATTACCGTAAATAATCAGGGCGATGATACCGAGAAGTTAAAGCAGGATTTAATGAATGAGTTTCAGGGCAAAATAACCATGCATGTGGTTAATATGAATGAAACTGATTTATGGTCACCTGCGGTTGGACAGGTTTTTAGTCATGTTAAACTGGAAAAACTTTCGAATGGAACCTATAGCAACGAGGCGATTTTACTCGAGTTTTCAAACAAACACATGGTGGAAGTTCGCTACCTGGACGACGGCTTAATAGCAGAGTTTTATGAAGAGGTTTAGCTAACTTTTTCAGTTAAGAACTCATAGCTTTGGATTAAAACCGTAGAATAACTCCAAGTGTGTAATAAGCACCTGTTTTGTATGATTGTTGTTGCTGATCGGTTTTGCGGCTTAATTTACCATCACCATTGGCATCCTGGAGCAATAAGAAGGATTGGTTAAGGATGTTTTGGATAGCCAGACGAATTTCGAGGTGACGCTTAAAGAAGTTTTTAGAAACGCTTAAATCGAGCGTGTTTCGAGGCATTTCATAAATGTCAGGTGTTCCAAAGGTTCCTACTACCCGAATTCGCGGACCCATAACATTGTACAACAAACTGGCACTTAAACCCAAACTGTCGTTTTGGTAGTAAATTCCAGCGTTGATGATGTAAGGTGATTGTCCCATCATCGGACGTGTGCGGCTTTGTCCGGCAGAATTGGCTCCTAAATCAACTTGCGATTTAATATAAGCACCATTAGCAACCAAGGCAAAATCTTTGATAAAGGTAGTTTCAGATATGAATCTCAAGCTTTTCTTTAGTTCAACCTCTACTCCGTAACTAACAGCCGATTCGGCATTTCGGAAAGAGAAGTTTCTGGTTCCTCCCGATCCGGTACCGGGAACGAAATAGGTCTCAATCGGGTTGATGAACTTTTTATAAAAAAAGCCTACATTAATTAATTCTCCTTGTTCAGGGTACCACTCCCAACGTGCATCCAGGTTGTGAATGGTTGGGGTTTTCAGGCTATCGTTACCGTAAATAACATTGTTAAAGTTGAAATCATAAAAGGCATAAGGGGCCAATTCTCTGAACTCGGGGCGGTTAACAGTTTTACCATATGCAAGTCGCACCAACATGGTTTTGGTCAGGTTTATGGATAAATTTACGGATGGTAATACACTTACGATGTGTTTGTCGATGTCCAGTGGTTTTTCGGTAATATCTTTGGAATGCAAGGTTTGGCGGTTGTTTTCAATTCTCACTCCACCATACAAAGTACCATACTTTGCCAATGGGATTTCAAGTGCTACATAGGAAGCATATAATTCGTTTCTGGCAGTGTAGCTATCGCTTCCTTTGGTGTCTTCGGTAATTTTTAAGCCATTGCTTGAGTTGATATTGGTGTCGGCAAACAAGCTATCGAAAGGTTGTGTATACAATCCATAGTTTTGGTAAGTTGCAAACCCGGCTGCAGCATAACCCAAGTTACGAGCCGAGAAGGTACGATTTTTAATTTCCCCATAAAAACCTGCCTTTACATGTGGAACAAAAACATCCGATACCGGAATTTTCTGATCCAGGTTCACATTAGCAGTTTGAATAGATTCGTTCAAATCAAAAAACAAGCGGCCCAAGAAAAATGGAGTAGCGGTAAAAGGTATATAAGTTCTAAATGGAACTGAATCGGGCTCTGAAATACCCTTGCTGGTTCTTACCCTTCTCCAATCCGGGTCTTTTCTTACCGAGCGGCTGTAGGCCAAGGTCCAATCGATGGTCGTTAATTCATGGAAGAATTTATGGGTACCTCCCAATTGTCCGGTATAAATGGAACGGTTGAAATAGCGGTAAGAATACTCTCTTCGCACTTCACCTTCTTCTAAGTTACGACCTTCACGAATGGTAGTTGTATTGTTTCCGATTTGGTTAAAAATATTTTTGAATTCGATTTTGTGGTTGGTTCCAAACCCAAAACTCCAATTGTGCAGAATGCCTTCCCTTACTTGGTTGATATAGGTTTTGTCTTGATAGTCGAAAATGGTATCTGACTTTTGTGCTAAACTGTCATAGGCGTTGTAGTCGGTACGGCGGCTGTTGTAATAAAGATGGGTATTGGAATAATTGAGAGCGGTGATATGTCCGATTTTAATTTTATCTCCAATGTTAAATCTGCGAATAAACTCCAGGTTAAATCGTAAATCCGGATTGGCTTTTTGTGCTACAGTGCTCCAATTGTTCGATAATTCTCTTCCAAGTTGAGTCAATTGGTTTTGTCCTTCTTTGTTGTCAATGGTGTTGAGATTGGCAGGGAAATTATCGGGGAGGCTTCGTCCGCCATCATCAAAACCAAGCCATTCGGTTTTTCCGCTTTTATTTACCAGGAATTCGTTAAAGGTGGTTCCTGCGCGGTATGAACCTGAAAATCCAACTTTCACTTCATTCTTTTCGGGTGCAGTTTTGGTGAAAACTTTTATAACACCACCTGCAAATTCACCGGGAAGTTCCGGAGCAGGGGTTTTATAAATTAGCATTCGGTCAATCAATGAACTGGGAACCATGTCAAAAGCAAAGGCTTTTACATCGGTTTCCACCGATGGTGATGTGGTATTGTTAAGCCAAACCATGTTGTAACGCTCCGATAAACCGCGAATATTCACATAGCGATCATCAATAATCGTTACACCAGGTATACGCTTGATGATTTCTCCTGCATCTCTGTCTTGGCCTTTTGCAATTTGCTCACTACCTATACCGCTTACGATTTGTTGGGCCTGGCGGATTTCCGCAACCACTGCTTTTTCGGTATTTCTAACTCTTTCGGCTTGAACTACTGCAGTAGCAAGTGTTTTTTTGTCTGTTTTTAAGGTGAAATTCAATACCAGGTTTTCTCCGGGTTTAATCTGAACTTTTTGAGCTGAAGGTTGATACCCTACAAAGCTGGCAACAATTTCGTAGGTACCTGCAGGAATGTTAAATTGGTAATTTCCATCAAAATCAGTGGTAGCCCCTAAACTGGTATTCGGTATGCTTACGTTGGCGAAAGGAATAGGTGTTTCAACGCCATTCAGTACTTCGATAACTTTTCCACTCACATTGGCACTGAATTGATCCGTATTGGAAAATGCCGAAAAGGAAAGGAAAATTAATGCAACAAAAGCAAAAAGGGTATAAAGTTTTGACATGGTTATTTTGTTGCTGCAAAACAACATTTCTAACCCTATCTCATTATTTCGCCAAGGTTAAGTTTGTGTTAACTTGGCTTATTCAACATAAACGACCAATCCCTTCAAATATTCACCTTCCGGATGGAAAATGGAAACCGGATGGTCGGCTGGCTGCCGCAGCCGGTGAAGGATTCGTACCGAACGTTTAGCTTCTATTGCTGCTGCTCTTACTGCTCCTTCAAATGCATCTGCATCAACCACCTGTGAACATGAAAATGTAAAAACTAAACCTTTTGGTAAAATTCGCTTAAAGGTAGCCTCGTTAAGTCGCTTGTAGGCCATGAGGGCATGGTGACGGTTTTTGATGTTTTTTGCAAAGGCCGGAGGGTCTAGAATAACAATATCAAAGTCAAAGTTTGCATCCTTGATATATTCCATAACATCTTCAGTTAAACTCTCATGCCTGGATGCCCGGATTTTATTTAGTTCTAAATTCTTTTCCAAGAGGTCCATGGCTCGTTTGGATGAGTCAACCGAACACACCAAACTGGCTCCATTTTGTAAGGCATACATGGAAAATCCACCGGTGTAGCAAAAGGTGTTCAAAACTCTCTTTCCCTTTGAATATGCACCTAAAAGTGCCCGATTTTCGCGCTGGTCGATAAAAAATCCGGTTTTTTGTCCTTGTATAAAATCTACCTGAAAACGAATCCCATTCTCAAAGTACTCCTCCTCCTTCAAGTCGCCTATTAAAAATCCATCCTCTACATCCAATCCTATTTTGCCAGGCAACGTATCCTTGCTCTTGGAATAAACCTGGGTAATGTTTCCTTCGCCTGCTTTTAGTAATGCCTGGGCAATAATTTTTCTGTCCTTGAACATACCCATCGAATGGGCTTGAAGTACCGCAGTACTACCATAAATGTCAACAATAAGTCCCGGTAATCCATCCCCTTCTCCATGTGCCAATCGATAAATATTGGTTGGGCCATCCTTTGGAAACAAAGACTTACGAAGGGAATAAGCCTTACTTAATTGCTCCGTATAAAATTGCTCCAAATCCGGAATAGGCTTAAAATCAAGGATTCGGGCAACAATGCTACCATCGTTGTAGTGGGCTGTGGCTAAAAACTGGTTTCTTGATGAGTAAATTTCACAAAGGGTTCCGTCTTTTAAACCCAATCCGGTTTTTACTGCACCTGAAAATACCCATCGGTGAAACCTCAACAGGGATTGTTCTTTGTTCGGATGAAGGATGAGAGCTGGTGTGGACATGCGCTGCAAAGAACGGCATTAAATCCTTTGGCCCCTCATTAATTCATTGGTACATCAATTATTACCAACTCACTGTCTTTTCCGGCAAGCAAGTTCACGTTTTCCACTTCCCAAATCCCCATACTATCCCGGGTGTTAAGTTCCATGTCTCCAATTTTAACCTGTCCTTGAATCACAAAAACCCACAAACCATTGCCCTGTTTTTTCATAGAATAATTCAAACTCATTCCGTGGTCCAGGTTGGTTAAAGAGAACCAAACGTCTTGATTTACCCACAAAGATCCATCTTCCTGGTTTGGCGACACAACCGTTTGAACCTTGTTTTTTCGTCCTTCTGCTGCAAATTGGGCCTGCCCATATCTAGGTTCAATATTTCTTAATTTCGGAAACACCCAAATCTGAAGCAAGTTGGTTGTTTCGCCTTTGTTCGGATTAAATTCGGAGTGAGTTATTCCACTTCCTGCACTCATTATTTGAACTTCTCCGTGCTTAATTACCGAGGTATTTCCCATGCTGTCGCGGTGTTGAAGGTCTCCTTTCAATGGAATGGAAACAATCTCCATGTTATCGTGCGGATGGGTTCCAAATCCCATTCCGGGGGCAATAAGATCGTCGTTAAATACCCGAAGTAGTCCAAAATTCATTTGGTCGGGGTTGTAAAAATGGGCAAAACTAAAGGTATGGTGGGCATCTAACCAGCCATGGTTGGCATGGCCGCGCTCATTGGATTTAATAATAGTTGTTTTCATGGTAAAAATGTTGAAGCAAAGGTAGATGCCTGCATTGGTATAGAAACAGGATAAAAACTGAAAAGTGTGGGAGTTTTAGATTGGTTTTTGTTTTAATGATGCGGGCCCTTTTGCTATGAAAGTATGGCCTTTCCCAAAATGGACTGCAAGCAAAAGGCCGGGCTATTCGTTTCAAGTCCTCGCCGCCCTTGGCTATCGCCGCGGGCGTCTGTGGGCTTTCCACTGCTATCCCTGCCCGAAGCAACCCCAATCAGTTGTGCATGAAAATTCTATTTCCCCGGTACCAACAATAAATTACGTTTAAATATTCAAGGATTTGATTTCTCTCTTTCCCTATTTATTGCTTTATTACTTTTTGATGGATAATTTTCCCTCCCTTTGTTTCGAAGGTGATTATGTATAATCCTGCAGGTAAACTAATTGATTCCATTGATTTACTGGACAGGCTAATATTTTTGCCTGACACATCCGAAATTCTCAATGACTTCACTTGCTCATTCTGACCAATTACAAGGCTTTCCTGTTGAAAATAGGCATACGGAATAAAATCCTCTATTGTATTTACCGAGTTAGGTTGTGGGTTAAAATTAAAGGTAAATGTTTGGTCAAACTTGCACGAGTCGATCGTTAAAGGACTTAAGTTTTTCATCCAAAGTTCAAAGCTTGCACTTGCATTGGGTGCTAAAGCCTGGGTTTGGTCAAAAAATACCTGCGCAATAGAAGTGCTGTCAATATTCCACGACGATGCAAATACAATCCATACATCGCCGCTAGGATTTAAAACCAATCCGTCGGGTAGGGGAGTAATAGGAACTAACTTGGCCTGAGGGTAAGCATAATTGCTGGAAGTGGTATTTTTAATCGGAATTCCTAAATAATAGTCGCCAAACGAAATCCCTCCGGAACTTTGATAAGTAATTAAATTTTCAAAGTATTCAAAAGGTTGATCAGTGCAGGAAACGGTTTGAGCTTGAGCTTGAAATCTAGGTATCCAAAGCAACAAAGAAAGAAAGTATAGTTTTTTCATAAGTAAGATGGTTTTGTAAATATACATTTTTTTTTGTTTGGCGGAGAGAGAGGGATTACTACGTGAACCCTGGTTGGGGGGCATCAAACAAAAAAACCGCTCGTGACCTCGCTTGGTTTTTTTATTTCCACTCCTCACTCAATCCCTGGCGGGCTTGGTTCGGGTTGGAAATAAAAAAACCAACCCTCCGGGCTGGTTTTTTTTGTTTGGCGGAGAGAGAGGGATTACTACGTGAACCCTGGTTGGGGAGGCATCAAATAAAAAAACCGCTCGTGACCTCGCTTGGTTTTTTTATTTCCACTCCTCACTCAATCCCTGGCGGGCTTGGTTCGGGTTGGAAATAAAAAAACCAACCCTCCGGGCTGGTTTTTTTTGTTTGGCGGAGAGAGAGGGATTACTAACGTGAACCCTGGTTGGGGGGCATCAAACAAAAAAAACGCTCGTGACCTCGCTTGGTTTTTTTATTTCCACTCCTCACTCAATCCCTGGCGGGCTTGGTTCGGGTTGGAAATAAAAAAACCAACCCTCCGGGCTGGTTTATTTTGTTTGGCGGAGAGAGAGGGATTACTTACGTGAACCCTGGTTGGGGGGCATCAAACAAAAAAACCGCTCGTGACCTCGCTTGGTTTTTTTTATTTCCACTCCTCACTCAATCCCTGGCGGGCTTGGTTCGGGTTGGAAATAAAAAAACCAACCCTAGGGGCTGGTTTTTTTGTTTGGCGGAGAGAGAGGGATTCGAACCCCCGGTACCTTTCGGCACAACGGTTTTCAAGACCGCCGCATTAGACCGCTCTGCCATCTCTCCGGGGGCAAAAGTAGAAGAAAAGCCTTTCCAACAAACATTCAGAGCTACTTTTTTTATTTTGGATTAAATTATTGGAAAACAATGCGTTATGTTTTTTTGTATTCTCTATTTTGGCTAGTTCATCCTGGGTGCAACAACAAAAGAGGTAGATAAGATGCCATAGAACTGCAATTTATTTCAGGATTTGGTCCAACTATTTTAGGTAAATAAACTACCTTTACCCTATGTTTTCAAAACTGCTAAAAAGCCTCATAATCTTGGCTCTTCCAATTGGAGTTAATGCTCAAATTTATGCAGAAGCCAATTTTCTGCAATTTGCAGCACCTAAAACTGGCACCTACCTGGAAACCATTTTATCTATCGATGCTGGATCCCTGGTTTCCATTTCTCAGCCTGATTCATCCTTTTCTAGAGGAGCAGGTATTGGTATGCTTATCTTAAATAAAAAAACAAATCAATTTGTTTTTGCCGATAAATACACCTTGATGGCACCTAAAACCAAGGATTCAATTTATCCTTACATGGTCTTGGATGTTAGACGAATTCCGCTGAAAAATGGAGAATATGAGGCTCAATTATTTATTTCTGACCTCCATAATCCAAAAGACACTCTTAAAACCAAACAAACTATTCAAATAGAGCAAAATAGACAGGAAACTTTCTTGAGTGATATTCTGCTTGTTGAAAGCATGAAACCGACCACCGGCGCAACTAAACTTACCAAAAGTGGATACGATATAATACCATTTACCGGAGCTTTCTACCCTAAAACTATTTCAACCTTGACCTTCTATGTGGAAGCCATGTTCAATGAAGCTTTACTTTCTCTTCCCGATAAAAATATTGTATTCCAATTCTTTATCGAAAACGCAGATTCTAAAAGCGTAGTAGAAGGCTTTTCCGGTTTTTCAAGACAAGAAATTAAAGAAGTAAATATGTTGTGCAAAGAGGTAGATATCCAAAATTTAGGTTCCGGAAATTACAATTTGGTTATACAAGTTAAAAATGTGAAGAATGAAATTTTGGCTGCCAAATCAACCTTTTTCCAACGAAGCAATCCTGCTGTAAAATCCCTCAATTCCGATTTTCAAGAAATTGCCGGTAATTTCGACTATACCACTTCTAATATTTCCCAAAGTTTTGTCGATACGTTTACCAATGTTTCTCTACTGGCTGATTGTATCAAATCCCTTTATCCAATTTCTACCAACATGGAACAATTGTTTCAGCGCAATCAATTGAATTTGGGTAATTTAGAGCTAATGAAACACTATATGTTGGCGTTTTGGGAATCTCGCGATAAGCAAAATCCGGATAAAGCTTGGGCTGATTACTTTGAGCGTGTTAGAGTAGTGGTGAAAAATTATAGTACTCAAATACAACGAGGTTATGATACCGATAGAGGAAGGGTTTATTTGCAATATGGTGCTCCCAATACCATGGATATCCGGAGGTTTGAGCCGAACTCCTATCCTTATGAAATTTGGCATTATTACCAAATTCCTAATACAGCAACTACCAAACAGCAATCCAATAAAAAGTTTGTATTTTATGCTCAAGATCGTTCTACCAATGATTATAAATTGTTGCATTCCACAGCCATTGGTGAAATTTATGATCAACGCTGGCAAATGCGCCTAAATGCCAGAAGCGATCAAAGCCGCAACCTGGATTATACTCAACCAATCGATGAACAAGGAAGTGGAATAAATAGTCGATTCGGTTCTAGTGCCAACGATTTATTTAATAATCCTCGCTAAAAGTTGTAGTTCTTATATAGTTGAATACAACTACTAAATTAGAAGTAGGTGGCAATGGAGTAATAAATCGGAAATCCTAAGGTAATATTCATCGGAAACGTCAAAGCCAAAGGCATCGGTAAGTATAATCCCGGATCTGCTTTTGGGTTGGCAATTTTCATGGCTGCCGGAACAGCTATATAAGATGCACTTGCTGCTAATACCGCTAAAATAAACCTATTGGCAATCGATTCAACAAAATAATTGGCCAAATAGGCCATCAAGCATCCATTTAGCAATGGAATAATTAAAGCGAAAAGCAAAGGAAAGCTACCATAGGAAAACATAGAGTTTAACTTCCTGCCACTCATAATTCCCATATCAAGTAAAAAAATAGCCAGAAATCCTTTAAAAATATCATTGGTGAATGGTTTTATGCCTTCCGCATGCTTGGTGGTGGTAATGAACCCAATTAGCAAACTACCAATAATAAGCAAAACAGAACCATTGGTCATAGCGTGTGACAATGTTTTGCTCTTGTTATTGTTTACTTCATTCTCTTGCTTGGAATAAAGAGAAACCATTAATAACCCAACAATAATTGCAGGTGATTCCATTAAGGCCATTACAGCAACCATATGTCCTTCTAAATGTTGTCCAAGTCCTTCCAGGTAAGCGGAAGCAGTTACAAATGTTACTGCACTTACCGAGCCATAAGAAGCCGCAATTGCTCCGGCATCGTGTAGCTTAAGCTTAGTTTTAAGAAGATAAAATGTGTAATAGGGTATAAGTATGGAAGAGGAAAGTCCTAGAATGAAACAATATAAAATTTCCCGGTCTATGGTCTCATGTGATAATTCCTGTCCTCCTTTAAAACCAATGGAGAAAAGTAAGTAAATAGAAATGAATTTGGATGAATTGGAAGGGATTTCCAAATCGCTCCTGAGGTAAACAGCAATAATACCTAATACAAAAAATAATAGGGCAGGATTGGTTAAGTTGTCGCTAAGCAGTTGAAAATTCATTTTAATTTATGGGTTACAGTTTTGGCAATACATAGGATCAATATTTTCCTTGCCATTAGGGTACAGTATGGTTTTAGAATTTCCGCAGGTTTTACATTGGTATAAATGAGAAATAGCAAATTCGCTCGGCCATTGACAAATTGAACAGGGTAGGCCTTTTTGAATGGAACTAACTTCAAATCCGGGGGTTTGGCAATACGGACAAAGGGAGTTTATTTTGGAAATTAGGTTCTGGGTTGCTAAACCTATATTCTTCATCCTGGTCGGATTTAGGTGGGCCCGCATATCGGTTTCTGCCCAAACCTTTCCATATCTGGATTTTAAACGAATAAAGTTATCTGATAGACTTTGATGGTCTTGAATTCCTTTAACAATTTCCTTAACTTCCTTTTCTGCTATTCTCAATATAATAGCATGAGAAGGAAAGGTAATTCTATCGGCAAATTTTTCCAGTTCTTCCAGTGTGCTCAGATACTGTCCATGGAAATTGGTTTCCAACGTAAGGGAACTTCCAACAAAGGTCCAATTGTTTTTTAAATCAATTAAACAAACCAATTCTTCATTGCATGGAACAAAGGGTATTATGGGATGTGGTCCAAAAGATCCTTCACTTGCAAAACCTAAATCATGGTTTCCCCGATTTAGTCCAAATTTGCATTTTTCCACAACTGTATTTTTGGGTGAGTTTTTTCGTTCAATCTCACCTGAAAAGTTTCCAAAAATGTCAGTATCTACCTCATTGTTGACTTCAACCAGAATGCCCAGTGATTCTTTGGCCAAGGGAGCTATTACTTTTTCTTTGCAATGTTTGGAAGTAAGCAAGGCCTTTCTACCTTCAAAAAGTTGCCTGGCAGACATAATTTGAGCCATGCTATTCCTGATTGAGTTTAAGGAAACTATTGGCTAGAAGCAAGCTAATCAATCCTAAACTCCCAAACAATTGATTGTCAGTTTCTTTTGTTAGGAAGCTTAGGCATAAAGCGCATAAACCAATGGCAAAAAGGACTGGAAATAAAATTTGGTTAGATAGATCTTCCCACCAATCGGTTAAATTATTGGCCTTGTCCCAACGAATAAGCCGGTTTCCCATCAAAACTGTATAAATTTTCAGTTTTAATGACATCCAAATTGTTTTCATAAGCATTTTGTAAAAGATGAATAAGGTCTTTATTGTTTAACTTATTGGCATTTTTAGATTTAAATCGACATCTCCAATGGTCGGTGCAGAATGTTTCTTTAAATCCATTTGGCCAAACTTTAATTCCTCGGTTTGTAATCATCGATAAACTAACATGTTCGTTGGTGATGTTTCCGGCTAGTTTGGCTAACTCATTCGGATCCATTCCTCTCCATTGTATAAAAATATCTACACCTTCAAGTTGCTTGTTCTTGGGCTTAGAGCGTTGATACTTATGGATTTGTAAGGTGTCTTGAACAGAGAATTCAACAGGTTTTAGTTTGTTTGGTATTTTTCCTAGGTTGTCGATAAGTGCATGGGTGAATTCAATTGTTCCAACTAGTTTTTTACTAACTCCCGGTTTGAAAATGTCCTTAGTATGTATACCTTCTTCAATGGTTTTGAGCCAGGCATTTTGAATTTTTTCCGCCGTTTTATGTTCGCCTAGATGGGTTAACATGAGCACTGCGCCTTGAATTAATCCGGAGGGATTTGCCAGGTTTTTTCCTGCTATATCGGGCGCGGATCCATGAATGGCTTCGAACATGGCACACTCTTCACCAATATTGGCTGAACCAGCAAGTCCAACGGATCCTGTAATTTGAGCAGCAACGTCGGAAAGTATATCTCCATAGAGGTTAGGCATTACGATTACATCAAATTTTTCAGGTGTATCGGCCATTAATGCTGCACCTATATCAATTATCCAATGTTCGTTTTCTATGGTAGGGTAATCCTTGGCAACTTCATTGAATACCGAGTGAAATAAACCATCGGTTTGCTTCATGATGTTGTCCTTGGTAAAACAACTTACTTTTTTTCTTTTGTTTATTCTGGCATATTCAAATGCGTAACGAATTATCTTCTCACAGCCCGGTCTGGAAATGAGTTTTAAACATTGCACTACTTCATCTGTTTGTTGGTGTTCTATTCCTGCATACAGGTCTTCTTCATTTTCACGAATGATAACTAAATCCATCTGTTGATGCTTGGTCTCAACAAATGGATGAAGGCTAAAGCAGGGTCTTACATTGGCAAATAGGCCTAAAAATTTCCTGGTTGATACATTTAAACTTTTATAACCTCCTCCTTGTGGCGTGGTAATCGGTCCTTTCAGGAAAATTTTATTTTTTCGAATTGTTTCCCATGAGTCCTGACTAATACCGGAGAGGTTTCCATCTAAATAAACTTTTTCTCCTACCTCAATTTCTTCGTATTTGAGATTGGCTCCTGCCGCTTCTAAAATGGACAGGGTTGCATTCATAATCTCAGGTCCAATTCCATCCCCTTTGGCAATCGTTATCGTTTTCATGTGAATTATTTTTGCAAAGGTGCTATGGTTTATTATTAGTATTTATTTATATTTGTTATATTTTATATAAATAATTTTTATGAATTACACCCTTAATCAACTTAAGGTTTTTAAAACCATTACTGAAACTGGCAGCATAACCAAAGCTGCTGAGCTTCTGCATTTGACTCAACCTGCTGTATCGATACAATTGAAGAATTTTCAGGAACAGTTTGAAATTCCGTTAATTGAGGTAATTGGAAGAAAAGTGTTTGTTACTGAATTTGGAAAGGAGGTAGCCCAATCTGCCTACCGCATATTGGCAGAGGTTACTGAAATAGAGCAAAAGACTTTGGCTTTTAGGGAAGTTTTGGTTGGAAAATTAAAATTTTCGGTGGTTTCAACCGGTAAATATGTGATGCCTTATTTTCTTACTTCTTTTGTTAATTCTCACCCGGGGGTAACCTTACAAATGGAAGTTACCAATAAGAATTTAGTTTTAAGAAGCCTAGAGCTAAATGAAATTGATTTTGCCTTGGTTTCTATTCTGCCAAACCATATAAAATTGGAGAAGATTGAGTTATTGGAAAACAGATTATTCCTGGTTGGTCCTGCGGTGAATGCGGTTGATTTGGAGGGGAAAGATTTTTCAGTTTTGGAGAAGATTCCCTTGATTTTTCGGGAACAAGGTTCAGGGACCAGGCAGGTAATGGAACGATTTCTATCCAATCACCAAATAAATCCGATTAAACGATTGGAACTTACTTCCAATGAGGCTGTGAAGCAGGCTATTATGGCAGGATTGGGGTATTCGATAATGCCGTTAATTGGAATAAAAAGGGAGTTTGAGTTAGGCTTGTTAAAGATTATACCAATTTCCGGTTTACCTATTTTGACCAATTGGAGTTTAATTTGGTTGGCCGAGAAAAAATTATCACCTGTTGCTCGTGCTTATATTGAATTCTTGAATCAAAATAAGGATATTATTATGAAAGAGCGGTTTCAATAATTGGCTAATCAATTCCGGGAAGGGCTTAAATCAATTGCTTTTTAATGCAATCTTTTTATATACTGCAAAATGGATACCTCTTTATTTGGATGGAAATGCCCAATTTTAACACTAGTTAGGAATAAGGAATTTAGTTTCTTTGATTTTATTTCCACCTTTGTGCCGGAAATCGAAAGATTTTCACCCACCCAATACTCATTTATTCTCATTAAACCACCGGAACGACTGTTCTGTTTGTTTAACTAATACTTCAAGTTTAGGCTTGAACCAATATACCATGAGAATAAATTCAACAATTATTTTAATAGCCATTGCTTCCCTTTGGCTTTTTCAAACAGCTTGCAAAAAGCCATCTGATGAAATCCAGCCCGCTCCTGAATTCAATGAAAGAGCTGATACCTCCAGTTTGGTGGTTCAAATAAAGGGATTTAAGAATACGAATGGAAAGGTGAATATTGCTTTATATAACACCGGTTCATCTTTTAACAACCCGGATCAAATATATCGTTCCTCTTTCGTTTCTGTTTCAGGTAATCCGACGGAGGTAACATTTGATAGCATTCCATCAGGCGATTATGCTTTTGCTGTTTTTCATGATGAGAACAATAATCAAAACCTGGATCAGAATTTTTTAGGCATTCCTAAAGAGGGATTCTGTTTTTCAAATAACGCCATGGGATCATTTGGTCCACCGAGTTATGATAAAGCAAAATTCAACATTCCTTCCAAGAGTAAGGTAACTCAGGTTGTTGATTTGGTATTCTATTAGAATGAACTAAGAAACGGTGGTTTGGGCAGATTGGGAAGGATTCAATGACTGGGGGCAGGGTTTTTTTCCTTCAACTAATGCCACTCGTTCTTCTTTATCGAGAAAATAGTTCCCAATAAGTTTCTGATATTCTGGTGAAAATTGACCTGGTGAAATTTGCTGTATAGAAATTTCATCTTCTACCAATGGACTTTCTTCTTTTGAAAACTCCATTAGAATCCGTTTTGCCGGTTTACAAACCAAGGTTTTTACCCAGGTCAATCTGGTTAGATATAAATCGTTTTTTCTTCCTTCTTTAACAGCTCTTTCAAATAATTCAGATGGAAGGATTAAACTAAATTTACCTTGACAAGAAAGGAGATTATTAACCGATAAAAAAAGTTCATCTAAAGGCAATACCAAATCAGAGTGACGGGCAATTGCTTTGTCCTTTTGGGAGGAATGTAAACATCCGGTGAAGAAAGGAGGGTTGCAAGCAATGCCATCAAATTTCTGACCTGTTAAACTTAACTCCTGAACAGAGATATGCCTAGATCTTAATCTTTCTCCCCACGGACTATTGGAATAATTTTCCTGAGCTTGTTCCAGAACGATTGGATTGATATCTACTCCTTTGATAAAGGCTGAATGGCGTTGTGCTAGCATTAAACTGATTACACCGGTTCCACAACCAATATCCAGTATTCTTTCAGCACCATTAAAATTGGACCAGGAACCTAATAAAACAGCATCGGTACCAACTCGCAAAGGGCATTTGTCCTGCTTGATGGCAAACTGTTTAAAATAGAAAATATCCTTGGAATATACGGGTGTATTCACAACTGGCCTCAGGTTTGAGTTGCAAAAATAAGGTGAATACTTCGATTAAAAAAGGAGTAAAAGTGAGAAACTTTTAAAATTCAAGGGTTGTGAATCGGGTAAAAAGTGGTTTTTGTTTTTGGTTTTCTTTGATTGGTCTAAGGAAAGAGGCTGTTAAGGCGAACTAATTAGTGGGCAGTAAAAATACCTACATCTGATTAGTAGGCCCACTTTAAATAGATACTTCCCCAGGTAAAGCCACCGCCAAAAGCTGCTAAAATAAGATTATCTCCTTTTTTAAACCTGTTTTCCCATTCCCAAAGACAAATTGGAATGGTGCCGTTGGTGGTATTTCCATATTTGTGAATGTTCACAATGACTTTTTCTTCGCTAAGTCCCATGCGGTTAGCTGTAGCATCAATAATTCGTTTATTAGCCTGGTGAGGTACCAACCATGCCACATCGTCGGCACTGAGTTGGTTGCGTTCCATGATTTGTGCTGCAACATCTGCCATGTTGGTAACTGCAAATTTGAAAACGGTTTGTCCTTCTTGATGCACGTAATGTTCTTTATTGGTGACGGTTTCAAGGCTTGCCGGATAGGCGCTGCCACCTGCTTTTTGATTGAGGAAGAAACGGCCGCTACCATCGGTTCGAAGGATGTTATCTACGATTCCAAATCCTTCGGTATTGGGTTCAAGCATTACTGCACCACCGCCATCTCCAAAAATAACGCAGGTTGCCCGATCTTCGTAGTTAATGATGCTTGACATTTTGTCTACCCCAACTACAATTACTTTTTTGTATTGTCCTGATTCAATAAATTTAGATGCTGTTACCAAGCTGAACATAAAACCGGAGCAAGCGGCAGAAATATCGTAACTAAATCCGTTTTTAATTCCACATTTATCTGCAATGATATTGGCAGTAGCAGGGAATTGCATGTCGGGTGTTACGGTAGCACAAATCAAAAGTTCAACTTCATCCGGTTTGGTATTGGTTTTTTCCAGCAACTTATTTACTGCATGCACAGCCATTTCTGAAGACCCCATTCCTTCGCCTTTCAAAATTCGGCGTTCTCTAATTCCGGTACGAGATTGAATCCATTCGTCGGTGGTATCAACCATTTTTTCCAATTCCTCGTTGGTTAGAACATATTCAGGAACATAGGCTGAAATTCCGGTAATTGCGGCGGTTATTTTATTCATGGGAAACAAAAAAAGCCGAAAGGAAAATCCTTCCGGCAAATACATATTTTGTTAATAAGGCATACAGCAAACCTGGTGAAACTGAATCACATCAATTGATGAAAGCTTGCTAAAAAAGGTTCAAGGAAACGGATTATGCCGTTTTTTCCATTACAACGCGTCCTTTGTAGTACAATTTTCCTTCGTACCAGTGCGCGCGGTGAAAAAGGTGAACTTCGCCGGTAGTTGGACAAGTAGCCAAGGTTGGAGCTACAGCTTTGTAGTGAGTCCTTCTTTTATCTCTACGGGTTTTGGAGATCTTATGCTTTGGATTTGGCATTTCAGTAAATATTTAAACAGTTTACAATTAGTTCAATTCTAGTCCGCTAAGTTTATCCCAGCGCGGATCACTGGTTTTTTCTTCTGTTTTAGGAGCCAAATTGTCTAATAATTTTAAAACATTTTGGTCACATAAACTATCATCGTTGTTTAGTTCACATCCTACTTTACGAATGGGTACCTGAACTGCAATGAATTCATACAAATGGTGCGATAAATCAAGTTGATAATCATTTTTACCTAAAACAATTACTTCTTCACTTTCATTTTCACCACCGTCCTCTTCAAATTTAACTATCAAACGTTCATCAGATGAAATCTCATAGCCAAATTCAACCGAACAGCGGTCGCACTCCAGTTCGATTTCCCCATCAATTTCGAAGTGTAATTCCATAAAACTTGGACGTTTTTCCAAGACTATATGGACATCAACTTCTCCTTTTTTGATTTCGGAGAATTCTAATTCTTCAAAGAACTTATCTGTGATTTTCCAATCAAATTCATGGGTTCCTAAACCTAATCCCGAGTATTGAATGGAAAACTCATCCGTCAGCTTCATGTCAAACTACCTTAAAAAGGGGTGCAAAGGTATTAAAAAAATTTATTCCACAAGCAGGAAATGCCCATTCAGTTGAAAATTTAAAATGTGCCGTTCTTAAAACAGCACTTTTTTTTACCGAAAGGTTTAATTCTTTCCGATTCAAACTGCCGGTGATACCTATCTTTCCTGACGAATATAGTCCTATGTTTTTGCTCTTCAAGAAGTTATTACAAACCGAATTAAAACCTGGGTCGAAGAATGGTAGTTTGGGTTTGCACCCCGGGCAACGATTGAGACAAGTAGCCCACAGGAGTTGGCTGGCCGAACCCATTCGGCACAGCCAACGACGAGGACTACAGGCGAAAGCGTGACCCGAACGCCCATTGCTGAAACTTTGAAAAATGGCATCGACCGGTTTGGGCGGAAGGGGGCCCGCCAAATCCCGAAAATTAAGAACTCTAAACTGGAATGCATGTTTCTACACGGCAAAATGTAAATTCATATTGAAAATTTGGCCTGATTTGTGGATTTTACCTTTCCTTTACATCTCTATTGAAATTTACCAGCAGGAATGAAAGTATCGCATGTTTTTAGTCTGATCGCCGGACTCCTCTTTTCTTCAGTTTCTTTTTCACAGAACTATTCAACGTATTGGAAATCAATAGATAGTCTCGATAAAAAAGGATTGCCGGAATCGGCCCTTCAACGGGTGCGCCAGATTCGATCCAAAGCCGTCCGTGAAAAAAATCAGTTGGAATACCTCAAGGCTAGTTTGCATTGGTTGAAGTTTTCACAAGACATTTACGACGATAGCCTGGTTACTCAAATTCGTAGCATTGAGCAGGAAGTAAAGGGGATGCCTGAACCGCAAAAGCAGTTGACCCTTAGTTATTTAGCTGAGTTTTATTCCATGTATGCCACCGCCAATCAATGGCAGTTTCAAGGGAGAACTAAAGTTCAAATCAGGGAAAATCCGGATTTTTCAAGTTGGGATTACCAATCCTTACTGGATCAAAGCGCATTTTATTATCGCCAATCATTGGTTAATCCAAAATTTCTTTTTCAGACCAAGGCCGAAAATTATCAGTTGATTTTAACCCAAGAAGAGAATTCAAAGGCTTTAGCGTCAACACTTTATGATGTTTTGGCAATGCGATATACCACCTTTTTGGGTGAACATTTTAATGGTTTGGAGAATATGAATGAGTCCGGCCTTTTGGATTATTTAGAAAAGTGTTTTGTTCCCGGCTATGTATTGCTGGAGCAAAAACGATTTCCTTCGGATACAAGTTCTGCCTTTCTTCAAGCGCTGGCCTTACATTTTCAATGGCTGGAGTTGCATCAAAATTCTTTGAATTCATTTGTGGATGTTGATTTGAGAAGGTTAAATTGGTTAAATGCCCGTTTCAATCAAAATCCAAAATCAAAGTTGCTTTACGAAAAGGCTTTGACAGAAATGCTTGTTAGGTATGCGGAGGAACCTGTTTTTGCTGAAATTTCCTATTTATTGGCACAATCGTATCGCGTAAATTCCCAACCATTCTACAGCAAAAGAGGGGTTCAGCAAGGAGAGGAGGATTCAGAATCCTTGCTTAAGGCTAGAAAACTTTGTTTAACAGCTTTGCAAAAATTTCCACAAGCCTTTTATTCTCCATACTGTCAGTTGTTGCTTAAAGATTTGGAAGCTCCTTCAATATCCTATCAGGTGGAAGAGATCCAAATGCCGGGGAGGTCAGGTCTGATTAAGTTTACTTACAAAAATTTGGATTTGAATGGAAAGCCATCCACTGTATATGGTCGTTTGGTACAAATACCGGCCTCTAACCAAAAGGAAATAATGAATGCCGGAGGTTATTACTCCAACGATTTAAAGAAAACCTTGTTGCAATTTCCTGTTTATAAGGAACTAAGCTGGACATTTGGGGGTGAACAGGATTTGGTGAGCCATTCTACAGAATGCGTTCTTCCTTCCTTAACGGCCGGAGCCTATGTATTGTTGGTGTCTAGAAACCAGGCATTTAAAAATGGAGAAGAAATACAGGCTAATTCATTTTGGTGTACCTCCTTAGCATATTCAACTGCTGATTTGTCTGGTGAACGTATATCTTTTGTTGTAGTAAACCGGTTGACAGGAGAAGCTATGGAAGGAGCAAAAGTGGAGATTTACAATACCGAGTATAACTACAGTTCGGGTAAAAACAAGCAAGTTTTGATAGATGCAAAAACAACCGATAAAGATGGGGTGGCGATTTTGGAAGGAAATGCCAATATTTACAACTTATCGGTGAAAATTAGCAAGGGAATCGAAGTGTATTGGTCCAATCAGCAGGTTTATTTTTCTAAAGAGCAAGAGCAAGTGCTGGATCAAAACATGGTGAGTTTATTTACCGATCGATCTATTTATCGTCCCGGACAAACCGTATTTTTCAAAGGTATTTTTTACAGACAAACAATCGATGAATCTCGCCCGTTGGTGAATAAGCAGGTGGCAGTGTTTTTAAAGGATGCTAACTTTCAGGATGTTTCATCTTTGACCTTGACCAGCAATGAATTTGGGACTTTTCATGGTTCTTTTGTTTTGCCCAAAGGGAAATTAAATGGTGAATATCGCTTGTATACCGGTTCCGGTGAGGTTTCATTTTCTGTTGAAGAATACAAAAGGCCGAAGTTTGAAGCCAATTTTATTCCACCCCTTAACGGTTTTAAGCTAGGAGATTCTTTCTCCCTGGAATTAGAAGCAAAAACTTTTACGGGATTGCCGGTTGAAAATGCAAGAGTTGAAGTAACTGTTTCGCGCAGTAAACAAATGGTTTGGTATTGGTATGGAGGCCGAAACCAAAAAACGGATGTATTGGCTCATCCGGGTTTTGTGACAGATGCCCAAGGGAAAGTGAAGTTGAACCTGGTTCTTACTCCTCCAGCCAATTCACTGGAAAGCGATTTGTACAATTTCTCATTTGACGCCACGGTTACCGACCCTTCCGGAGAATCACATACCTGTTCATATTCCATTCTGGTAGGTGCCAAACCTTTTCAGATTCAAACCTCTCTTGGACAAGAAGTTGATCTTGATACTCTGAAACAATTTTACATTCAAGCTAAAAATTCGGCTGGTAAATCGGTCAAATCCGTTAATGGACAGGTGAAGATTTATTCGGTTACAGTTCCGGATAAGGCCTTTCAAAAAAGATTCTGGTCACAACCGGATCGATTTACTTTGAATGAGCAAGAGTTTCATAAATTCTTCCCCGAATACGCATATTCAAATGAGGAAAATCGGGACTTGTTTCCAAAGAAGTTGTTACAAACGTTGAATTTTAATACGTTAAAGGATAGTTTGATTCCTGTAAAAAATTGGGATGGACAACAACTTGTATGGATAGAAATTACCGGGGCTGCCAATGGGGATACGGTCAAATTGAATCAGTTTGTTGAATTGTTTTCCGGTTCAAAACCTAGTCCAAATTCAAAAGATGTTTTACAGGCCAGACTTTTGAAGGAAGAGCTTAAACCCGGAGAGAATTTGCAAATGGAATGGGGGCATTTTTTAGGAATGCCTGTATTATTGGAAGTCTTTGTTGGAAATAGAAAGGATCATTCCCAATCCATTGTGATGCAGCAATGGATGACCGGGGTTGCCCAAAAGTTTCAAATAAAAGAAATTCCTCTTAAACCGGAATGGGGTAAGGAAGTGGATGTGGTTTTAAGTGGATTTTGGGGGAACCGAAAGCTACAGGTTAAATTGAGTCCTCAAATTGTTGCCGAATCCAAAGAAATGCGCATTTTGGTAGAGAGTATGAGGGATGTGATGGAACCCGGAAAGCCTGAAAAGTGGAAGCTTAAACTGGTCGATTCTAATGGAAAACCGATGGAGTCAGAATTGCTTGCAAGTATGTATGACGCATCTTTGGATCAATTCAGGAAGCATGACTGGAGTTTTAATCCAAACAGTCTGACTAATTATGTATTTCTTTCGGATCGGAATTGGGTTGAATTTGGTAATTCTAATTCCACTATCATCAGCTACAAAAAGGCCCAGGATAACATTCGGGTTCGTTCTCGTCAATATTGGAATTTGAATTGGTTTGGGTTTTCCTATTATGGCGAACGACGGTATCAAGCATTTCGAATGCTAAATGACTCCGAAGTAAGAACCAAATCAACCGGAAAAGCTTCGGGAAGAAAGTCGAAAAAGGAAGCAGAAGAGACCTTGGCTGCCGCTGTTGCTGACGGGGATGGTGCAAATGGATTTGTTGGTGGTAATTTTATGGAATCGCCACCTTCCACAGCTGAAGAGTCCAAACCGGATGAGCAGTCCGGGCAGAATAAAGCGTCTGGAATGCCAGGACTAAGAGCCAATTTAAATGAAACGGCTTTTTTCTTGCCACAGCTTCGAACCAATGAGAATGGGGAAGTTTTGGTTGAGTTTTCCGCCCCGGAAGCGCTAACAAAATGGAAATTTTTGGCCTTTGCCACTACCAAAGACCTTAGGTTTGCTCCATTGGTAAAAGAAGCTGTGACCCGTAAATCCTTGATGGTAACTCCTAACTGGCCAAGGTTTTTTAGGGAAGGGGATACCATTTTAATCAGTACCAAAATTAATTTGTTGCAAGAGCTGCCCAACCAGCCGGTAATGGCCTCCCTGCAAGTGGTTAATCCGCTTACAGGGGAAAACCTTAACCTGAAGGTAATCCGTCAAAGTAGTCCGGCAAATTTTACTTCTAAAACTCAGGGTTTGGCCTGGTGGAAATTAATCATTCCTGCTTCAGTTCGAGCATTGGAATTAACCATTGCAGCTCAGGCCGGAGATTATTCGGATGCCGAAAGAATGACTTTACCGGTTGTTCCCAATCGCATGCTGGTAACCGAAAGTTTAGCCCTGGAAATCAATCCCGGTGAAAGTAAAATTTTTCATCTTGAAAAGCTCGAAAACAACAATTCAAATACCTTAACCACTCAATCTCTAAAGCTGGAATTTACCTCCAATCCTGCCTGGCTGGCCATTCAATGTTTGCCGTATTTAATGGAAGGCGAAAAGGAATGTTCAGAACAAGTGTTTAACCGTTATTATGCCAATACCATAGCTGCTAATGTGGCTAATTCTAACCCAAAAATAAAGGCTGTTTTTGATCAATGGGGAAATGCACCGGCCCAATTGGAAAAGGCTTTGGGAGAATTGGCACAAACAACTCCTTGGCTTAGAAACGCTTTAAATGAAACAGAACAAAAACGTAGGGTTGCCCAACTTTTTGATATCAGAAATTTGGAGGCCGAACAAGCAGCCAGCCTTCAAAAATTAGCTGAAATGCAAACCGCTCAAGGCGGATTTACTTGGTTTCCCGGAATGCCGGTGGATCGTTATATGACTCAACATATTTTGGAAGGTCTGGCCCATTTGCAGCAATTAAAGGCATTAAATCCAACAGAAAATGCCCAAGTAACCGAAATCTTAACCCGAGGTTTTGTATATTTGGATCAGGAGTTAATAAAAGATTACTCCTGGTTGAAAAAGGAAAACAAAGATTGGAAGAATTACCGAACCAATGAAATTCAACTTCATTACCTCTATGTTCGAAGCTTGTTTTCTTCCACCCAGTTTGTTGGAAACGACCACGAAGCCCACCGGTTTTTTATCAACCAAATAGAAAAATTCTGGACCGAATATGATTATTATTCCAAAGGATTGGCTGCCATGCTGGAGTTTCATCGTGGACAAAATGGCAAGTTTGCAGATATGGTTAAAAGTTTAGAAGAAACGGCCATTAAAAAGTCCGATCTAGGTATGTATTGGAAAAACAATAATGCCGGTTATTGGTACGATGCGCCAATAGAAGCCAATGCACTAATGGTGGAAGTTTTCAAAGCCGCCAATAATCAGGTTGCGGTGAGTGAGCTTTGCAAATGGTTGTTGAAGAACAAACAAACCAATCATTGGGAATCTTCCAAAGCTACTGCCGATGCCTGTTATGCCTTGCTCATTTCCGGAGGAACCGAGTTGGGAACAGAAACCAAGGTTGAACTTTCGGTGGGTAAACAAAAAAATATACCTGCTACAGATAAAAACTTGTCGGTCGAAGCTGGTACCGGCTATTTTTCAAAAGAATGGAAGGCTGAGCAAGTGAGCAATGAAATGGGTAAAGTAAGTGTTCAAAATCCGGGTTCCAAAACAGTTTCATGGGGTGGATTGTACTGGACTTATTTCGAACAGATGGATAAAATTACAAAGGCAAATACCTCGCTTTCTATTAATAAAGAGTTGTATGTGGAGCAAACTACCGATAAAGGTCCGGTTTTGGTGAAACTTTCTCCCGGTTTTAAGTTGCATAAAGGTGACAAGGTGGTGGTTCGTATCGAAATTTCGGTGGACCGCCCCATGGAGTATGTACGCCTGAGCGATATGAGGGCCGCTGGTTTTGAACCTACACAAACATTAAGTGAAGGACATTTTCAGGATGGTTTGTACTATTATCAGAGTACCAAAGATTTAAGTACTGATTTTTTTATTCACTACCTGCAAAAGGGGAAATATGTGTTTGAATATCCGCTTTCTGTGCAGCAATCAGGTGGGTTTAGCAATGGAATTACGACCATAGAATGCATGTATGCACCGGAGTTTAGCAGCCACAGCGCAGGGGTGAGGGTTACGGTAGATTAGTTTTATTTTGGGGGGCTCTTTTTGCCACTCCATTTGTGCTAATCTCGAAGTGTTGAAGGGCAAAAAGACCGGGCTATCGCCTGTACTCCTTGTCGCCCTTGGCTAGCGCCGCGGGCTCCTGTGGGGTACTTGGCTCTATCCCTGCCCCGGGTGCTTCGAACTAAAAGTAGCTCTTGATCCCACCTTCTTTTCTTGAACCGACTTTGAGTTAAGTGAAAGAAAGAATACCAACCTGTTATCTGAGTTTTGTCTTCTGCCTAAAGTTTGGAATTTCAATTACTTAGCTTTTGTTTTTATTCGATAAAATGGTTATTTGTTTTTATTAAATATTAAATAATATAGATTAATTTTTATTTGTATTCGATAAAATTATATTTTTGGTTACCCTTTGAAAATATAAATGAAATCTATTTCTTACCAATTTCCTCTATTGGTAAGGAAATTGGCAGCTATAACCGGAGTGCTTATGTTTTCTTTCCTGGTTATTGAAATTTCCTTACGTCTGTTAAATTTCCATCCGGCCCACTTCGGTGAGAAGGAATTAATCCCTCGGGTAAAACCGGATAGTTTTTTTGAGCCTGATTCCAATTTTGGTTTTCGGGTAAGAAATGGGCAATACCATTTTTATATCAAAGGCAGCTATGTGTTTTCTTCCAACAACGGAACCATGAACCGAACAATAGGCCTAAAGAAAATTCAGAACTGCGACAAATCGAGTCGGGTGCATCTGTATGGCTGTTCTTACACGTATGGCTTTTCTGTTTCTGATACCACCAATTATCCGTATTTCCTTCAATCTAAATTGTCAAACTCAATTGTAGTAAATCAAGCAGTACCCGGTTATGGCTTAACTCAAATGTATTTAAGACTTCAGCAAGATTTGAAATCTGAGTTTACTAAGCCTTCTGTAGCGGTTTTCAATTATGCTTCCTTTCATGATGAACGTAGTGTATTAAAAAGAGAATGGATTAATAGGTTTGGTTGGGCATTGCAACATTCTACCGGAAATACCAATTTTGTTTATCCTTACGCAGACGTAGATGATGAAACCGGAAGGCTCCAAATTAAATATTTACCCTATGCCGACTGGCCTCAGGATTTTCCGCTTAGGTCAAAATCTGCAATAATTCATCTGCTTAATTCTACCTACAACTCACTGATCGACCGCAGCAAGAATGCCAGACATCAAAAGGCTATGGTTTCTCTTGTAAAGGACATTGACAGACTTTGTAAGCAAAATGGAATTCACCTGTTTTTTTATTGCATGACCGAGCCTCCTGATTATATCAGAAAAGTATTGATTGAAAATAATATTCGGTTTTCAACTACCTCCATTGATATCTCCAATCCAGACTATAATTGTTCTCCTTTGGATCCACTTCACCCCAATCAAAGGGCACATGAAGTTTATGCACATGAAGTGTTTCAAATGATTTCATCCGGGAATCTGGTTGATTGGAAATAAATAGATAACCAATTGGTTTAAATTCCGTTACAATCTTCATTCCCTCACAAATGAAGAAACTTTTCCCGCTGCTGTTTGGATTAATAGCACCGCTGTTTTCTTTCAGCCAACACCCTCTGCCTAAATCTTTTTCTGATAAAATTGCCAAGTATGGATTGCACTTCACCTATCCTTATGGTTGGGAAACCGTGCCGGTATTATCCAACTCAGTTATGCCATACGATTTTGCTGTACATCTTAAATCAGCTTACGAAGGAAAATATTGTGAAATCCGCTACCTTATTCTACCTCCCGGAAAAGATTTAACTGCATTCCTGGCAGATGCAAAATCTAAAATTTGTCTCCAACTTTTCGAAGCACATGAGAGTTTTGTTAAACTACAACCCAGCGAGGGCGATCTTACCAATAAAGCTGATTGGCTAACTACATTTGGTAGTACACAATACGATGATTATCAATTTAAAAAAGATTTCGCGCAGGAATTTACCGATGGAAATGTGGTCATCATGGAAAAGAAAGGAAAGGCCAGAATCGTTGTTATGATTTTAAGAAACAAGGACAATTATGCTTGCGATGACCTTTCTCCGGAATTGTTTTATTCATTGACATTTTAACCTTTTGGGCTTAGGATTGGCTCAGTTCTTAAAAGCCTACCTGCTTCATTACTTGTTTCTGCTTTTTCGGTAGTTCTTGAATTTCATTCTGCTACAGATTTGCAAACAGTATAATTGAACCTTGCTGATAAAATTGATACTTTTGTTCATGCAGTTTGGAAAACTACAAATCAGGAAGGTAATTTTGTTTTTTGTTCTTTTCGCCTGGATAAAAATTGCCAATTCCCAACCGTTGTTAGCGGAAGGACAATTGGAGCGGGTTTTATCTTTTCCCTCGGCATACCTGGATTCACAACAATTCGATGTTTGGCTTCCTCCTTACTTTAATCCGAACGATCAACATAGTTTGCTTTTTATGTTGGATGGACAAATGCTTTTCGACTCTACTGAAACCTGGAACCATCAATGCTGGGATGTAGATGAAACTACCGGTCGTCTCATAAATGAGGATTCTATTTCACCGGTTATTATTGTTGCCATTTATAGTCAGTGGCAAACTCGCAGAGCCAACTACTTTCCCCAACTTCCTTATGAATCCCTCAACCAGATAGAAAAAGATTCGGTGCAAGCTCAATTTAAACGCACCAATTTGGCTCCAAATGGATTTAAGCCAAATTCAGATAACTTCTTAAAATTCATTTCTCAGGAATTGTATCCTTACATTACCTCCCGATATCCGGTTTACAAAGATCCGGCACATACTTTTATTGCAGGAAGTTCGATGGGGGGATTAATTTCCATGTATGCCCTTTGTCAATATCCGGAAATTTTCGGTGGTGCAGCTTGTATCTCTACGCATTGGCCCGGTGGACATACCATGGAGTTCAATCCTTTACCCAAGGCTTTCTTTTCATACCTTCAAAATCACCTTCCAAACCCGGCTAACCATAAAATTTATTTCGATTGCGGCGATCAAACACTAGACGCCTACTATCCGCCTTTCCAACGTCAGGTAGATGAAATTGTTAAACAAAAGGGTTATACTTCTGCCAATTGGTTAACACGGTATTGCCCCGGACAAGCGCACGACGAAAAAGCCTGGAAGTCTAGATTAAACGGAGTACTTCGCTTTTTAATGGCAAAAGCCAATTAAGGGAATAGGGTTGAATTACTTCCGCTCTTCCAATTGATACATCCAAATAATGGAAAAGAAACAGGGTAGGGCCAGCATCCAATTATATGGGTAAGGAATTGCCCATGCTAATGCCAATGAAGCGGAAAGCCTCAACCATTCTATCCATTTCCAACCCAAAAATCTTGGAAAACCTTGATTGCAAAATCCCGCAAACAGACTAAGACCCACGAGCCAGTTAAGTGATTTTGCCAAGTTTAAATCGATTTGAAAAAATAGGGAACTCCACCCAATCAGGTGAATGAACTGAAACATGGTGTAATAGAAATGGCCGGATATTACCCGGGTTTGATTTGTAGAAGCGGTTGATACTTTTACACCTGCTCCTTGGGGAGGTGCAAACCACCACTTTACCTTGTTTCTTAAGCCTTTTTGGTTGGTACTTTCTTTCCAAAGTTCCATAAAACGTGCCGTATTGAGGTAAATTAAGTTGCTCCGGTTACGCGTGGCGGTAATTCCATAAACTACCTTTTCGTTCTCGGGTTGAAAGGTGCCAAACAACCGATCCCAAACAATTAAGACAATTCCAAAATTTTTGTCGAGGTATTGCGGGTTTTTGCCATGGTGCACCCGGTGGTGGTCGGGAGCTGCCAGTATTAAATTCAATGGCCCGAAATTTCGTATGACTTCAGTATGAATTAACAGGGTGTAAAATGCAGAAACCAGGGAAATTATTAAAAGCATTTCCGGAGAAATTCCAAGCAAGGCAAGCGGTAGGTTAAACTTAGATTTAATGAAACCATCCAACCAGTGATTTCTGGGGGTTACGGTCATATTCATTTCTTCTGCTTGGTGATGCATTTCATGGATGGCCCAAAGTAGGTTTACTCGATGAGCTGCATAATGCTCACAATACCCAATAAAGTCAATTAATAAAAATGCCACCAACCAATGGTACCACTGATTTTTAAATTCGAAAAGATGGAAATAATGGTAAACCAATCCGTATCCGGAAAACAACAGCGATTTGAGCAAAACCTCTTTAAAAAGCTGTTCGGTAAATAATTGACTTAGGTTGGTGAAGGAGTTGCTTAGGTTAAGTTTCCAATTGGATTTTCGGTGGGCCAAGGCATTCAGAACCAGGGATGCAAGTAAAATTCCTATCAGGTAAGGATAGGTTTTTTCAAAAATCAACAGGTGTTCATTTCCTTGCATAAAAGTTGGCTAATGTAAGTGGGAATTGCCTTTAGTAGCATGAAATTGGAAAGTTCATCCAGTCTGAATTTTAGTTTGTAATGCTGGTAGCTTGGAATATGGAAGCTTGAATGCTTACTATTGGAAGGTCGGAGTGCCTCGGGCAAGGATAGAGGCAGTCTAGCCCACAGGACAACGAAGGCGCTAGCCGAGTTGGACGAGGACTAGCGCCGAAAGCCTGACCCGACCGCCTTGCATGGTTATTGGTTGACCAGGAATATTTTGGGCGGGAGGGGGCCCGCCAAAACATTAAAAATAAAATTGATTTAAAGCTAAAACAAGTGCCTTACTTAATGCGATAAAATTCGCTTAAGCTGTTTCAAATACACCGATTCGGCTTTGTTTTTTCCTTCAAAGGCCTCGGCAATTTTTAGAGATGTATCATAGATATGTTTGCGCATTCCTGCATCAATTAATTTGGAATGTTCATGTAAATAGTCCTGAAAATCGCTTAGAATATCTTCCGAATCAATTTGATTGGCTTCCATCCAGTCGAAAACAATTTCTATTTGAAAGGCCGAATCGGTGCCAAATTCATCGGTATGTTTCTCAAAAGGTACCCATTCGTCTCTTACAACCTGGCGAAGTTTTTTGACTTCTTCGCTTCGTACATGCCGATCTGATGCAGCAATTCCGTAAAATAGTTTGCCCAATTCCTGGTATAAATGAAGGTAAGTTCTAGTTGAATTTTCCATGACTATAAAGGTTTATATAAATGTTTAAATCGTTTAAAAAAGGCTTTTTCCAATGACTCCTGATGTTGGGGATGAGCTATAGAAATTAAGGCTCTGGACCGTTGTTCGAGGTTCATACCGAACAAGTTAACAGATCCGTATTCTGTTACAACCCAATGAATATGTCCGCGGGTGGTAACTACTCCGGCACCTTCATTCAAATTGGGCACAATGCGCGACAATCCTTTGTTGGTGGTGGAAGGAATGGCAATTATAGGTTTGCCTCCATCCGATAAGGCAGCTCCACGTATAAAATCCATTTGTCCGCCAATACCCGAATATTGGTAAGTGCCAATGGAATCAGAGCAAACCTGTCCGGTTAAGTCAATTTCAATGGCACTGTTGATGGCGGTAACTTTCGGATTAAGACAGATAATTCGGGGGTCGTTAACATAGGCAATGTCCAAGGCCAATACGATAGGGTTATCATTTACAAATTCGTACAATTGGTTGGTTCCCATCATAAAACCGGTTACACAATAGCCTCTTGATTTTTTCTTTAAGGAGTTATTGATGACCCCTGTTTTTATCAAGGGAATAACCCCGTCGGAGAACATTTCGGTATGAAGCCCAAGGTTTTTATGAGATCCCAGGTTTTTTACTACCGAATCCGGAATGGTACCAATTCCCAATTGCAAGGTGGCCCCATCTTCGACCAATTCGGCCACTCGCTTTCCAATTTTATCGGTGATATCGGTTGCACAATGCGCATAGCTGATTTGTGGTAAAGGTTCATCCACCCAAACTGCTGCATCAATTTTCTCGAAAGGAACCAAGGTGTCGCCATGGGTTCGAGGCATATGGGGATTTATTTGTGCTATGATTTTTTTTGCGTTATTTACGGCTGAACGAGCAATATCTACCGAGGTGCCCAAGGAGCAATATCCATGCGAATCGGGTGGGGAAACATGGATGATGGCTACATCCAAGGGTAAAATTCCTCGGTTAAACAGCAAGGGGATTTCGCTTAAAAAAACAGGGATATAATCGCCTCGTCCTTCGTTAACAGCCTTACGGTTACTATCTGAAACAAATAAGGAATTCATCAAGAAATGACCTTCGAGTGAAACATCGTTTAAATCTATTCCTTGCAAGGAAATGCTTACTAGCTCAACCTGATTTAATCGGTTTTTTTGAGATATCAACTCCTTTAACAAATGTACCGGAGTTGCGGCACTTCCATGGATAAATACCCTTTGACCGGATTGAATCAGTTGAAGGGCTTCCTGGCTTGATACAAAATCACTAGGTGTTTTCATTAGTTAGGGTCAAAACAACCGATGCAAAGGTTGTTGTTGACCCTAATTAACCAAATGAGTACAATCAGAATTACGACTGATTATACGCAACTTTTGCTTAGAATTCGATAATTAAACCGATGGTAGGAACAATGTTTTTGCTGAAATTTTCCAATAGCACCGGAATCCCGTTAGAACCATCCGCTTTTAATGGATTTCCGTCGGTAGTTTCAAATCCTGAATTGTCAGCAGTACGTTTGAAAGTGTAATAGGGCGGAGATTGCTGTGCAGTCATCATTACATTTTGGAAGTCTAAAAACAAATCCATGCTGAATTTCTTGAAATTGAACATTTTATCTACCCTTAAATCCAACTGGCTAAAGTATTTCAGACGTTGGGTATTAAGTTGTGTGTAGTCCAAAATTCCTGTTCCTAACAATACAAAGTTTCGCTGTGAGGCAGTCATGTCAAATGGAGTGTAAGGAGTTCCTCCTGCAAAACGGTATTTTAAACCAATTTGCCAACCTTTACCCAATTTAATTCCCAAAGTGGTAGAGACCAAGTGTTTGTTATCCCAGGCAGAGGCAATAAGTTTGCCATCCAATCCGGAATATTTGCTTCTTACAAAAGTGTAGCTAAAGACATAGAAAAGCCGTTTAACCAGTTTTTGTTGAACAAAAAATTCAAATCCATAAGTTTCACCCAAACCTGAACTTTGAATACGTTCGCTGCCAATGCTGCCAAAATCGCTTCCAAGGTTAGCCAAAGAATAGCCATTGGCCACAGAAACAGGGTAATCGCTATATTGTTTGAAAAAGCCTTCCAATGTAAAGCGCAAACTTTCATTGGGCAAAAATTGTGTTCCCAAAACATAATGCATAGACCTGATGTATTTCATGGAACGATTAACCAATTCATTGTTTGCATCGCGGTAGCCTAGGGTGGTGTAGGTTGGGATTTTATAGTACAATCCAACCGATGCTGTAAGATCCCATTTGGGGGTGATATGGTAGGCAAAAGAAAGTCGGGGTGACAAGGTTTTAAGTGGGTTACTGCCATCTTTCATAAACGAATTCATATCGGTTCGCAAGCCAAACGAGGTAAGCAACTTATTGTTAAAAAGCTCTTTTGAAACTTGTCCAAATGCTCCATACTTAAAAAAGTCGATCGCTGAACTGATGTTGACCGTTAATCCAGGGAAAATGACATTGCCTAAAGAGTCGGTAATGGTGTTGGTTACTTTGTTAAAGAGTTGGGTGTTGTATTTAACATATTGACCCATAATTCCGTACGAAATCTTCCAACCATTGATGTATTTGTTAACGTCAATTCTGAGTTTGTTCTCAATTTCCTGGGAGCGAAGTTTGAAGTTGCGTTTGGTTTCATCTCCATATTGAGCATCTTCAAAACGGTCAATATCGTTATTGAACATATTTCTGCTAACCGCCACTTGCAGGTAACCTTTGTTGATGAGTCGCTTTAAAACAAAACCGGTGGTATAATTCCATTGTTTAATTATAGGTAATGAACGGCGCAAATATTCATTTTCAGGGCTCGATTCCCGGGTTGCACCAAAAGAAAAGTTGTCGATGGCGCCCAAGCCTATGGCTGTTAGGGTTGTTTTTTCATTGAATTTATGAACTACCTTGTATTGGAAATCGTAAAAATTAGGTCGAATGGGTAGATCGATTAGTTTGAATAAAAAGTCGAGGTATGATTTTCGTGCCGAAACAATAAAGTTGGTTTTTTTACCCATTGGACCTTC